>DASXHS010000043.1:0-18750 GCA_036488345.1 Candidatus Udaeobacter sp. | reverse complement strand
AGCTAATTGATGAGGACGGTAAGGTTTCGCTAACTCCTTCTATCGGAAATTTCAAATACGCTTGCCGGTCGCATTACATCATAACGCGGAACCGGGCGAACTTTGTATGAACCAAGACCAAAGTAGCCCACTACCGAATTTTCCGGTGGACGATGTCGATCGTGCGGTCGACGAGCTGACAAAGCGCGGGGTGCGATTCGAGCATTACAATCAAGGTGACTTGAAGACGGACGAGAAAGGGATCATGCGAGGGAACGGCCCGACGATTGCCTGGTTCAAGGATCCAGCGGGCAATATTCTTTAAGTGTTGAAGGCTAATTGATTCTTTGTCACGCATCTCCTGAAGGCGTTCGAGAGGCAACTGCAAGGCGCTAGAGTGCATCGAGAAGGTCAGCGACGAAGAGTAGGCAATGCCAATAACGACTGCTCGCTGATCGCAGGAGAGTTGTAGCGTGCGGCATGCCACGTAAAAGTCTGTGAGGTAATTCCCCACCAGCGGATGAAAGAAGTAAGATCACGTTATGACGAATCCGCTGATGCTTGACCTGAGAAAGCCCTGGCTGTGTGCGTTGTTAACAGCGTTTTCGATCCTCTCGCCTGCGTATTCGCAGATTGTTCCGGGGACGATGGACGTGCACTGGAACGAGGGTTCGAAAGACTGCATCAAGAATCCCCAGCCACCGCTTCAGGTACATCGGTATAACGCACAGACTTTCATCCTGCGCGAGAGCCTGTGTGCGACCTACGAGGCGCCGTTCATCTATCTGTTAATTGGAAAAGCCAAAGCGCTGTTGATCGACACTGGTGCCGTGGCTGACGCAAAGACCATGCCGCTGGCTCAAACGGTGATTTCCTTGTTGTCGAACGGGGGATCAAGGCTGCCGCTAATGGTCGTGCATACACATGGCCACCTCGATCATCGGTCTGGCGACGGTCAGTTTCGCGCCCTGCCGGATATGGAAGTAGTGCCGACAAACCTCGAGAGCGTGAAGAGCCATTTTGGCATCGCTGAGTGGCCAAACGGTACCGCTCAGATTGATCTTGGCGACCGTGTGATTGATGTGATACCGACCCCGGGACACTACCCCTCACACGTTGCCTATTACGATCGGCAGACCGGACTCTTTTTCTCGGGAGATTTCCTCCTACCGGGGCGACTTCTGATCGAGGACACTAACGCGGACCTCGCGAGCGCACGGCGTGTCGCTGAATTTGTCGAGCAGCGTCCAGTTACTTATGTACTTGGCGGGCATATCGAGCTGGATGAATCCGGGAAGACCTTTCAAGGAACGCGATATCATCCTAACGAGCGCCCGCTACAATTGACGAAGCAAGACCTGCTGGCGTTGCCCGGGACGTCAGTCGGATTCAATGGTTTCTACGCTAAGCGCGGCGTGTATTTGCTGATGAATCAAAACCGCATTCTGATTCTTCTTGGGGTTGGGGCGGTTATTTTGCTCGTAGCAATAATTCTGATCTTACGGGTACTCTGGCGCTGGTTGCGTCTGCCGGCTGTGGCGAAGTGACCTTTGATTGACACTGATTCCGCCGGCGATATGCTCGGCGCCATGCCGGAAGAGCAGGAGAGGCGCGCGGCCACCCGATACGAAACGATCATCGCGACGTTTATTGCATTGCTTGCTGTGAGTGTGACCGGTTACACCGCCTACATGCAGCGCCAGCAGGTGCGCGCGGCGGTCTGGCCGATCCTCGAGTTCGATAGCAGCAATGGTCCGGACATTCACTTTACTGTTGGCAACAAAGGAGTCGGTCCGGCGATCATACGGCATGTGATCGTGAAAGTGGATGGCCAGCCAGTGAAGGATTGGAATGAGCTGCTCAATAAGCTGCTCGGACCCGGCCAGCATCGGTATTCAGAGAGCGACATAACCGGTCATGTGTTCGCGCCGGGTGAATCGATGAATGTGTTCACCCCGCACGATCCCGAAGGCAACGCGCTAACCGACAGAGCCAACCCGCTTTGGATCGAGATGAATAAGGACCGCGGGCGCGTGTCGGTCGAGATCTGCTATTCGTCCACGCTCGGCGAATGTTGGACCCTGCGCGCCGGCGCAATGTCGGCGGGCACGACAACCGAGACGCATCGTTGCCCGACTCCGTCGGACATTACCTTTAAGCAATAGTCAGCGCACCACAGATCGCGAAATCACGTTCCGAAGATTTTTCGCGCGACGATGTCTGTCTAGCGTCCCTGGCTCTAGTTCGCGGGTTCTTTTCATCGTCTTCAGAGAGCCGATGCACCATCGAGCTTTTCCCAATCTTCCCAAGTGTCGATGTCAATCTCGCCTCCGGGGAATGGCAATAACGCAACGCGCTCACGGCTTCGCAAAACAATCGATTTCGCGCCTGCCTTATCGTCGAGTGAAAGCAACTCCTGAAAAACGGAACGGGAAAAGAGAGCGGGGACACCGAGCGTGTCGGCGTAGCTTGATGCGACGATAGTTTTGCCGGTGGTCTCGCGCAGAGCGATCAAGCGTTGAATGAGGCGCGCGTCGACCGCGGGCTGATCGCAGACCAGCAACACGCTCGCCTCAACATCTGGAGAGCTGTTGATCAAACACTGAATTCCACAGCGAATCGAACTGCCAATCCCATGCTCCCACTGGTGATTTTGCGCTATCACAACGCCGGCGCGGTCTAGCTCGCGATGAAGTTTTCCATCCTCACTCGCGATTACGACAACAACCAGCGCACAGCCAGCTTCGCAGGCGGCGTCAACAATTCGGCGAACGAGGCTTTTTCCTCGAAATGGAATCAGTTGCTTGGATTGACCAAAGCGCGACGATCCACCTGCTGCTAAAATCACCGCTCCGATTTTTTTGGAGGACGGCAACATGTCACCGCTTTGAAAGCGCCGAGCTGTCGGCGCATTTCAAGGCTGCGTGGATCGGTATTTTTTTCTCGCGCAAAGACAGCCCCGAAGCATGCGCAAAAACGCGCTGAATCTCTGCAACGATCTCAAGCGCGATTTCCTCCGGCGTCTCCGCACCGAGATTCAATCCAGCAGGCGCGAAAAAACCCGCGTTGACAGTGATGCCGACCTCAAGCAGTTCGCTCATGATCTGGTCCCGTCGCTTGCGCGGCCCAATCAGGCCGACATAACGCAACTCCAGAGGCAATAGTTTTTGGAGCGTGACGAAATCGCGTCCGTAATTGTGCGATTTCACAATCGCGGCCGTCGATGCGTCCGGCGCAATCGAAAATAAATTTACATCAATGATTTCGATTATCTCCCAGCCCAGGAAATGACCTAGCAAGCGAAATGGCGCGTTATCCGGGCCGTCTCCAAATATTAACAGGCGAAGTGGTGGAGAAATCTTCTGAACAAATGGGCTGTAGGGGAAGCCGTTGGCTTCCCGAGGGAAGCTGTCAGCTTCCCCGACAAGGCTTCCTTCCAGTGTTGTGACGGCGAAACATGTCCGCCGTGCATTGAGGCACGCCGCAACCTCACAAAGAAACGATTGCGACATGCGTTCGATGAAAATGTCGATCTTGCCCGCACAACCGAAACTGCGTCGCGTGTCAAAAGACACAACAACCGATTGGCCGGTTCGCAAAACTTCACGCGCACATTCAGCAACTTCGGTTTCCAAGCATCCAGCGCTTAACGAGCCGATGGTTGTGCCGTCTTCGCAAATCAGCATTCGCGCGCCGGCCCGCCGATAGCTCGATCCCTGCGCGCGAACCATTGTTGCGAGCGCAAAGTTTGCGTCAGGCTGTTTTCTCGATTGCCGCAGTATGTCGTAGATATCTTTCATGCCGAACGCAGCACGCAAGATGCGTGCGCTACCCGGGATCTCGCTTTCATATTAATTTATCGATGGTGATTGGCAGATCGCGCACGCGTTTTCCGGTCGCGTGGTAAACCGCGTTTGCGACGGCCGCAGCCGCGCCAGTGATGCCGATTTCGCCCATGCCTCGCGCGCCCATCGGATTGAATGCATAATCCGGTTCACCAGCGAAATAGACTTCGATCGGATGAATGTCAGCGTGCACAGGCACGTGGTAATCGGCAAGGTTGCGCGTGGCTGGCAATCCGGTGGCCGAATCGTAAACAGTTTCTTCCTCGAGTGCCATCCCTATGCCCATGACAATCCCGCCGAGAATTTGGCTGCGGCCTGTCTTCAAATTAATCACGCGCCCGCAATCCATCACGCTGACCCACCGTGTAACTCGCACGAGCGGCAGCTCAGGATCAATCTTCACTTCGCAAAACTGCGCGCCGAAACTTTGGAATCCCAGCTTGTCACTTTCCTTAAAATCGAATTTCCCATCCGCCTCCAGCGAGCTCATTCCTTTGCTCTTCAACATTTCGGCGAACGATTCCGGTTTATCCGGGTTCGCGCCGAGATCGGCTAGTTTCTTTTTCAAATTCGCCGCGGCGTCGGCAATGGCGGAACCGACGGTTGCGGTAGTGTTCGATCCGCCCGCGGGCGGACCAAATGGCAAAGCAGAATCGCCAAGCTCAAACTTTACTTTCTCGACTGGAATACCAATGGCATCGGCGGTGATTTGCGTGAGTGACGTCCATTGTCCCGTGCCCAGATCATGCGCAGCGCATCTTGCAATGGCAGTGCCATCCGCTTTGAATTGGATGTTCACTTCGGCGCGTCTGGCATGCGCAGGATAGGTTGCCGTCGCCAAACCCCAACCGACGAGCAAGCGCCCATCTTTCATTGAACGCGGCTCGTGAGTTCGTCGCGACCAGCCAAATTCACGCGCGCCCTGCTCGTAGCATTCACGCAAATGTTTCGTTGACCACGGAACCCCTTTGATGGGGTGATTTGGTGAATTGTTGACCAGCCGTAATTGGAGCGGGTCCATTTTAAGCGCGTATGCCAGTTCATCCATCGCGCACTCGACCGCATACGTGCCGGGACATTCTCCGGGCGCCCGCATAAACGAGGGCTGCGAAACATTCACCGTGTGGACGACGTGATCGAACTCGATCGCGGGCGCATCGTAGAGAACGTTCGTCGATCCAAGCCCGCACGGCTCTACCCAGTCTCCGACAGGCGATGTCACCATTTCACTGTGGTGACGAATCGCTTGTAATTTTCCGTCGCCCGTCGCGGCTAGCGCGATCGTTTGAAACGTCGGCGTCCGATGACCGGTGCCGCTGAACATTTGCTGGCGCGTCAATTCAACTCTCACCGGCCGATTGACAACCTTTGCGGCCATCGCGGCCAAAATCGTGTGTGTCCAAACCGGTCCCTTGCATCCGAACGCCCCGCCAACAAATGGACAGATCACGTGCACATTGTCCCTCGGCAACCCGAACGCTTGCGCCACAATGCCTTGTGCGCCCTTCACGTATTGTGTCGCGTCATAAATCGTTAACCGATCTGGTGCGTCCCAACTCGCGATCGTTGCATGGGTCTCCATGGGGTTATGAGTTTCGGTCGGCGTCGAATAGGTGTGCTCGATCTTGGCCAGATCGTCGCGGGCCAATGCCGCTCCCACATCGCCTTTGGTTTTCTGAAGATGTTGATCGAGTTGCTTCTGCGGCTTCTCCTCCCGCGTCGCGTCTTCTTTGCTCAGCACAGGCTTTTCCGGCGCGTATGAAATTTGTAACAGCGACGCCGCGTGCCGGGCATTTTCCGAAGTATCGGCTACGACCGCGGCAACGTATTGCCCACCGTAAGAAATCTTGTCGTCGGCCAGTGGTTGGCGTTCTTCAATACGAATTCCAACGCGCTTCTGATCGTTCGGCGGTTCGGCTAGTTTCGGCGCGTTCAAAT
The DNA here is from genome assembly GCA_036488345.1 of Candidatus Udaeobacter sp. Classification (GTDB taxonomy): domain Bacteria; phylum Verrucomicrobiota; class Verrucomicrobiia; order Chthoniobacterales; family UBA10450; genus Udaeobacter. The sequence goes on along the minus strand of DASXHS010000043.1, from coordinate 12,988 downwards.
GCGTAATGACTGCGAGCACTCCTGGCGATTTTTCGGCAGCGCTTGAATCGATCGCCGTGATTGTTCCTTTCGCAATCGGACTCATTACCAAAAACGCGTACGCAAGATTCGGTAAATTGAATTCAGCCGGATACTTTGCGGCGCCCGTGACTTTCAACGGCCCGTCGACGCGACTGAGCGCCGTGCTCATTGATTTCGCCTGAATCGGCGCGCTCATATCAATTTGTCTGGGGTGATCGGCAGGTCGCGAACGCGTTTTCCGGTCGCATTAAAGATCGCGTTTGCTACCGCTGCAGGCGCGCCGACGATTCCGATTTCGCCAATGCCACGCGCACCGAGGTCGGACATGTGTGGGTCGGGCTCGTTAATGAAATCGATATCCAGTTCCGGCGTGTCCGCGTGAACCGCAACGTGATATTCGGAAAGATTCGCATTAACGATGCGGCCAGTTTTCTCGTCAGGAATCGTGGCTTCCATCAAAGCTGTGCTGAAACCAAATAGCAGACCGCCTGTGATCTGGCTACGCGCGAGGCGCGGATTAATCATCCGGCCCATGTCATATACGCCGACCGCGCGCTTCACCCGCACCTGCCCAAAAGCATCGACATGCACCTCGACGAAAATCGCGCCATAAGACAAGAACGTAAATTTCTCCCGCTCGTCCTTGTTCGGTTCTGAATTGAATTCGACTTGAATTTGTTCCTGCCCGGCGCGCTTGAACAAATCATCCAGTTGCGCCGAATCGTTAGGCCAACTTCCTGCAACATCCGCGACTTTCTTCTTCAACTCGCGGCACGCGCCGATCACCGCCGGACCAACGCTCGCGGTCATCCAGGATCCGCCGTTATTGGGCGCGTACGGAAATTCTGAGTCACCGAGCTCGAAATGGATTTTCTCAATTGGAATGCCCAGTGTGTCCGCTGCGAACTGCGACATCGCCGTGTAAGTGCCCGTCCCGATCTCATGCGTCGCGCTACGGATGACCACTGTTCCATCTCTATTCAGGATCGCTGTCGCGCCGGTCTTTTGCTGACCAGCTGGATAAACCGCAGTAGCCATTCCGAGGCCAATCTGCGATCCATCTGCGGCTCGCATTGAACCCGGCTTTTTGTTTCGATTTGGCCAGCCGAACTTCTGCGCAGCGCGCTGGTAGCATTCGCGCAGCTTCTTGCTCGACCACGGTCTGTTTTTGTATTCGTCGATTTCTGCGTAGTTGCGCAGACGAAGCTCAACCGGATCGACACCGATCTGATGCGCCAGTTCATCCAGCGCGCACTCCAATGCATATACGCCAGGGGTTTCGCCCGGGGCGCGCATGGGACAAGGCGTGGTCAAATTCAGCCTAACGAGTCGATGCGAAACCTCGACATTCGGACACGAATACAACATGCGCGACATGTTGCCGCAGGGCTCGGTGTAATCGTGAGTAAGTGAAGTATGCGTTGTCGTCGCGTGACGCAACGCCACTAGCTTTCCATTTTCGTCGGCGCCGATGGAAATCTTCTGCTCCGTTCGGGCACGTTGGCCGGCGGAATCGAACATCTGGGGACGAGTGAGAGTCAGCTTCACCGGGCGTTGCACCAGCTTTGCCGCCGCAGCGCCGAGCAACGTGTGACTCCATTGAAATCCTTTGGACCCGAAGGCGCCGCCAACGAAAGGACAGACGATCCGCACATTTTCCTGCGGCAAACCGAACGCGTTGGCAACGACTCGTTGCAATTGTTTGATGCCGCGCGTGCACTCGTGAATGAGCAACCGGTCTGCTGCTTCCCATTCAGAAGTAGTTGAATATGTCTCGATCGGGTTGTGATTCTCGATCGGGGTCGAATATACGAAGTCGATCTTGTGCGCCGCAGTCGCCAATGTTGAGTCAACGTCGCCGCGTTTGTGCTGCAACTCTTCGCGGCCTGCGAACTTTTCCGGTGCACTGGCGTTTTTCTGTGCGCGTTTGTCTTCGAGTGCCACCGCCGGTGGTTCGCTTTGGTAGGTCACCCGGACCAGCGACGCTGCGTACGCCGCTTCTTCAAACGACTCGGCGACTACCACGCCGAGATGTTGACCGTCTTGGTAGATCTCATCATCCTGCAACGGCACACGGTTCTCGCCGGGGGCACCTGGTTTGCGCAGGTCATCCGGGTATGCCTTGAAATGTGGTGCGTTTTCACGTGTTAGAACTCCAAGGACGCCCGGCGCTGACTTCGCAGCGGACAGGTCAATATTTATAACCCGGCCGTTGGCAATCGTGCTTTGAATCAGCGCGCCGTAAGTAAGTTTCGGGCGCTGGAATTCGGCCGCATATTTTGCTGCTCCGATCACTTTCACCCTGCCATCGACACGGGCGAGTGGTTGGCCGATCGTGTTCACGAGTTTTCCGGGGAGCGCACGCTTTCAGCGTGTCGGTGATCGCATTCTGCGATCGCGAACTTTTCTTGCGTGCGCAACTTGCCGCCCCGTTCGCGTTTTTTGGAAAGACTGTTTCGGCAGAATGCCGAAACCAGCACGCTACAAGCGTGCGCTCCCCAATCCGAAGAACACGGCTTCATGCTCGCATCTCCGCGACCGTACTTAGAGTGCGAACCATCGCGTTCTTGGCCAGCTCGATCTTGAAAGAGTTGTATTTGTAAGCTTTCGCGGCTGCCAGCTCCGCTTCCGCTGCCGCTCGGAAGGTCTTCTCATCTGCGACTTGGCCAAGGAGCTTTTTCTCTGCGGCTTTTGCGCGCCACGGTTTATGCGCGACGCCGCCGAGAGCGACGCGCGCGGCGTTGATCTTGTTGTCTGAACTTAGATCGAGCGCAGCGGCCACGCTGACCAATGCAAACGCATAGCTGGCGCGGTCGCGCACTTTTAAGTAATGCGATCGAGCTGCGAATGGCATAGCTGGAAGATCGACAGCGATGATTAATTCGTCTGGCCGAAGACTTGTGTCCCGCTCTGGTGTGTCACCTGGCAAACGATGGAAATCACCGAACGTGATTTGCCGTTCGCCATTCGGGCCGCGCACGCGCACGACCGCGTCGAGCGCAGCGAGCGCGACGCACATGTCGCTCGGGTGGGTGGCGATACACTGGTCGCTCTGGCCGAGAATCGCGTGAATTCGATTGTAACCATCGAGTGCCCCGCAGCCGCTTCCGGGTTTGCGTTTGTTGCACGCCGGAAATGCCGGGTCGTAAAAATAATAGCAGCGCGTTCGCTGCAAAAGGTTTCCGCCCACGGTCGCCATATTGCGCAGCTGCGGACTTGCGCCCGAAAGCAGCGCCTCGCTCAAAACTGGATAACGCGTTTTGATCAGGTTGTGCTCCGCAAGATCGGAATTGCGCACCATTGCGCCGATGCGCGCGCCTTTACCATCGGGAAGTTCTTCGATTTGTGCGAGCGGGAGAGGATTGATGTCGATTAAATTATCCGGCGTCTCTACGCCCATCTTCATCAAGTCGATCAGATTTGTTCCGCCTCCGAGAAATTTGCTTTGGGATTTTCCGGAAATGGCTGTGACAGCCTGATCCGCATCAGTTGCGCGCAAGTAAGTGAACGGACTCATGCGATGCCCTTCGTCTTCGCTTCTTTGATCGCCGCCAGAATGTTCGGATAGGCGCCACAACGGCAGATGTTGCCGCTCATCCATTCGCGGATTTCGTCGTCGCTGTTCGCGTGATTTTCTTTTAACAGCGCAACCGCCGAACAAATTTGGCCAGGCGTGCAATAGCCGCATTGAAATCCGTCATGCTCGATAAACGCCGCTTGCACGGGATGCAATTCGTCACCGTTCGCGATTCCCTCGATGGTTGTGATATCGTCGCCTTCGTGCATCACCGCGAGAGTGAGACAGGAGTTGATACGCCGTCCGTTGACTAACACCGTGCACGCGCCGCACTGGCCATGATCACAGCCTTTTTTCGAACCCGTCAATTGCAGTCTTTCCCGCAATGCGTCGAGCAATGTCACCCGTGGATCGACGTCGAGCGCATGGCTTTTGCCGTTGATCTTAAGGTTCACCTTAAGTAAATCGCTGGTCGACGCGGGTGTTGTCATTGATGTGACCTGATCGGGCGCCGCGGAACCGACAAGATGTGGTCCAATGGCGAGAGCAGCGCTGGTCCCTGCGACCTGCTTAATAAATTTTCTGCGCGTCGCGAGATGACCGACAATCGCAAGCTCATTTGTTTCGCCGGCGCCAGGTGCTACCGGCTTCTCCGATTCACTGGACATCGTTTAAGAAATCGCAGGCCGCATAGATGGCGGTTCGAAAATCTCGCATCGACCGCGAAAAATTATGGCAACTGAGAACGTCCAACGATCTTCCAGACTGGTGGCTCCGGAAAAATCACCACGGGTCAGGAGTCCTCGCCTTGCTCTGCATTTCTGGCGGGAGCTTGCTGAAGATTCGGCGTCGGCAAATCTGGGTGTGCGCCTTCCGTATCTGTGGCCGCAGCCTTAATCGTCGTGCCCGTGGAGCGGACAGCTTGCTCTATTTTCTTTTCAGTCATTGTCAACGGATCGTATGAGACGTGCAACGCGCCCTTCTCTATTTTGACTTCGATCACGCCGTCCAGCGCTCCGACCGCGTCGGTTATTTTCTTTTGTTGAGCTGGATTTCCCAAATCCCTGATTTCAATTCGAGCAGCCATGGTTTCGCTGAGACTCGAATCAGTCGGGTCAGGTTTGTTCTTCATGCCTTCTGAATATGTTCGTATGAGGCGTGATGGTTTCGTGTATCCGAGAGATACGCACATCAACTCGGCGCTGTTAGCTGAAGTTGGCGAAGATTTGTTGATGCGGTGGAAAATTGTAGCGGCGTTTGTGTCAAACGCCGAACGTTATTAAGGCGCTCGCCGCGGCAAGGGCCTCTACAACAAGCGATGAAAGCGATTCAGGGTTATCACGTCATCAAGCCCGAAGACTTGCACTGGCGGCCGTCGAATTTGATGAAAATTCCGAATGCGGATTATCTGGAGCGCACTGGCAGCGAGAATCTTGGCGCGCGGCTGTGGCGATTGCCGCCCAAAAGCGCAAACACGCTGCACAAACATCTCCGTGCGGAAGAATTTTATTTCGTTCTGGAAGGCACGGGCCGCATGCGCGTCGGCGACAATACATTCACGGTGCCGCAACACGGAGGCGTGCTGGTTGCGCCGGATCAGTTGCGTCAGGTGTTCAACGACACCGATGACGAGGTGCTGTGGCTCATCGTCGGCGGCCCTGAGGAATTGGAATTTCTGCAAGGTTCGAAATCCAAAATCGATCTTTCGATGATATATCCGGTGGATCCGAAACAATTGCCCAAAGAACTCGCCGGCGTGGAGTGGCCGCCGAAAGACAGCGATGAGTGACGAGCGACTACGAGATGAAAGCCGTGCGGGTGGAGGTGAACGACAAGATGCAAAAGGGGTACGTTTATTTCCGCACGAAACCGATGGGACGGGCATTCCGCCCCCGATTCACGCCCGAGTTGACGCCGAAACAGATGCTCGAGCTTGGCGTGTTCGGCGGAAAATACATGACCGATTGCCGGAAAGAATTTCCAGCGAGCTGGTTCAGGCGCGCGAAGCTTTCGTCTGATCGGGCGCGAGCGTCGCGGAATTATTTTGGCGTGAACGCGTCGCAACCATTAGCGGAGTGGCGGCGCAAGGGTTGGATTCATCCCGAGGATCCGCGCGGCTGGTTCCAATGGTATTGTCGATATTATAGCGGCCGACGTAGTCAGGATGACCTAAGGCAGATCGCCCGTTGGCGCGCCGTTCGGCGCCATGTGGCGCAGTTGAAAAAACACTGTAGACCTCGCGATCTCAATTGCCGTCGCCGACAGCGGCAGGCTTTGCTGCACTGGGCTTACGATTCACGAAAGATTTGATCACAGAAATCTCTCAGGAAAGCAGGAAAGCAACCAAAGGGTTTGAAACTCGCTGGATCCCATACTCGGTCGCTGCTTCCCTCACAGATCGCTTTTTATCGTGGAGATCTTATCTCCTCAACGGCTGGGTTCCTGATTTCCTCAGATATTCTTCACGCGGCGGTGGATGCTGTTGCGATGTTAAATAAGGTTCACACATGCATCCAAGTACATACAAAGCGAAAGCCTATTCCGCAGCCAGTGACACGTCACAGCTGGCCTCGACCACAATTCCGCGGCGCGATCCAACGGACCGCGACGTGCAGATCGAAATCCTTTTCTGTGGCATTTGCCACTCCGACCTTCATTCAGTTCGCAACGAATGGAGCGAATTCATGGCGACGAACTATCCAATCGTTCCCGGCCATGAAATCGTCGGCCGTGTAACAAAAGTCGGTTCGGCTGTTACCAAGTACAAGCCAGGCGATCTCGCCGCGGTTGGTTGCATGGTGGACTCCGACCGCACCTGTCCAAATTGCAAACGCGACCTCGAACAATTCTGCCCAAACATGACGCTCACTTTCAATTCGCCGGACAAACACCTGGGCGGCGTCACCTACGGCGGCTATTCCGATAGCATCGTCGTCGATGAACATTTCGTTCTGCGACTGCCTCCGAACCTGAACATCGCTGGAGCTGCACCGCTCCTCTGCGCGGGGATCACTACATATTCGCCGATGCGTCACTGGGGGGTGGGCAAAGGCAAAAAGGTTGGTGTAGTTGGGCTCGGAGGACTCGGTCACATGGCGGTGAAGTTTGGTCGCGCATTCGGAGCTCACGTCGCTGTCTTCACCACGTCGCCTAACAAGAAGGACAACGCGCTCCGCCTCGGTGCCGATGAAGTCGTCGTTTCGCGCAACGGTGACGAAATGAAAAAACACGCCGGCGGTTTCGACTTCATTATCGACACCGTTTCCGCCAATCACGACATCAACGCCTATCTTAACTTACTCGGCGTTGACGGAAATCTTACATTGGTCGGCGCTCCTTCGGAACCTCTCGATGTCCCAGCCTTCAGTCTGATCATGGGGCGCCGAAGGCTGGCGGGATCTGCCATCGGCGGCATCGCTGAGACGCAGGAGATGCTCGATTTTTGCGGCAAACACAACATCACTGCCGACGTCGAAGTCATTCCTATTCAGAAGGTCAACGAAGCCTACGAGAGATTGCTGAAGTCGGACGTGAAATACCGGTTCTCGATCGACATGGCGTCTTTGAAATCCGAGTGACAAGTAGGATTTTGAGTCAACTAACAATCGCTGGAACAGCGATCAAATAGAAGAAGCATTATGCGCGCAACTGTGATGTATAGCGCTGGCGACGTTCGGATCGAGAACGTGCCCGACCCGCAAATCATCGAACCGACTGATGCTATCATTCGCGTTACGCGCGCATGCGTTTGCGGGAGCGATTTGTGGCCATATCAAAAAATGGAGCGAAGCGACACTGGTCGCGTGATGGGGCACGAAGCGATAGGTGTGGTTGAAGGCGTCGGCGCAGACGTTAGGAGGATTAAGCGCGGTGATTTCGTTATCATGCCGTTCGCGTTCTCCGACGGCACATGCGCGTTTTGCCATGACGGGCTTCAAACGTCGTGTATCCATGGCGGATTTTTCGGCAGTACAGAGGTCGCCGGAGCACAAGCCGAAGCGGTACGGATTCCTTTGGCGGATGGAACTCTCTTTTCGGTTGGTGCGCACACAGACGATGCGCTGATGCCATCGTTACTCTCGCTCTCGGATGTGATGGGAACCGGACACCACGCCGCTATCATCGCGAGGGTGGCTCCAGGAAAGAGTGTCGCCGTTGTCGGAGATGGAGCTGTGGGATTGTGCGGTGTCATTGCCGCAAAGCGACTGGGCGCGGAGCAGATCATTATTCTGGGACGCCACGCCGATCGCATTGCTCTCGCCAAGGATTTCGGCGCGACAGATGTTGTAAGTGAGCGAGGCGAAGCCGCGGTGGAACGGGTTCGCGAACTGACCGGTGGTTACGGCGTCCACTCAGTGCTGGAATGCGTCGGTCTTGAGCAAGCGGTAAATACCGCGATCAGCATCGCTCGTCCGGGTGGCGCGGTGGGACGCGTTGGCGTTCCGCAGGAGCAGACGATTCCAGGATCCGAGCCAGCGTTTTACAACAATGTGACGGTCGGCGGCGGGCCGGCACCGGTGCGTGCTTATATTGAGGATCTTTTACCGGACGTTCTGGAGGGCAACATCGAGCCGGGCCGCGTGTTCGATCGGGCCGTCGGCCTTGATGATGTTCCCGACGGCTACCGGGCTATGAACGATCGGGAAGCGATTAAGGTGATAGTTACCCCCTAACAAATATTTAACACTTCACAGTATGAAGAAGCGCAAACTTGGAAAGAGCGAGTTGGAAGTGTCGGCGATCGGACTTGGTTGCATGGGAATGAGCTTTGGGTACGGCCCGCCGAAAGATAAACAGGAGATGATCTCTCTGCTTCGCGCAGCTGTGGAACGCGGCGTCACATTTTTCGACACCGCCGAAGTTTATGGCCCGTTCGCGAACGAGGAACTCGTGGGAGAAGGCCTCGCTCCGTTTCGCAAGCAAGTGGTGATCGCCACGAAGTTTGGATTCAAACTCGATCCGAACAGCGGTCGGTCCACCGGTGTCGACAGCCGGCCAGAGCACGTCAAGGAAGTTGCTGAAGCTTCACTGAAACGACTCAGGACGGATGTTATTGATTTGTTCTATCAACACCGTGTTGATCCAGAAGTGCCGATCGAAGATGTGGCGGGTGCGGTGAAGGAGCTGATTGAGCAGGGGAAGGTTAAGCACTTCGGCCTGTCAGAGGCAGGAGTGCAGACCATTCGCCGCGCACACGCTATTCAGCCGGTCACTGCGCTCCAAAATGAATACTCGCTCTGGTGGCGGCGCCCGGAAGAGGAAGTGTTACCTGTGCTAGAAGAGCTCGGAATCGGCTTCGTTCCGTTCAGTCCTCTGGGGAGAGGCTTTCTTACGGGCAAAATGAACGAGAACACGACGTTCGACAGTAGCGATCTCCGCAACACTCTGCCCCGGTTCACACCGGAGGCTCGCAAAGCCAATCAGGCGTTGGTCGATTTGTTAGGCGAGATGGCGAAACGAAAGAACGCGACGCCTGCTCAGATTGCGCTGGCATGGCTACTGGCGCAAAGACCGTGGATTGTTCCCATCCCTGGCACAACGAAACTGAAGCGGCTGGGAGAGAATGTTGAAGCGGTCGAAGTCGAACTGACAGGAGATGACCTGCGCGAGATCGAAACCGCTGCATCACAAATCGAAGTGCAAGGCGCTCGGTACCCCGAGCACTTGGAACAACTGACAGGACGATGACGAGTGACGTGTCGCACGCGGTGTCCGTAGTCTCCTGGTCTTTCGTTAAGCTTGAGCAAGGATCTGCACGACCTTCTGAATTGTATTCCAACTACGAGTAGTGGCGGGCACACCTAGCAACTTCTCGATCTTGCCGAGGTAACCGATCGCCTTCATCTCTCGGCGATAGACACCTAAAACGAATCGATCTTGAATCCCGGTGATCTTCAGCAGCCAGTCATCGGGAGAGGGGAGACAATGAGGCAGATTCAGAGGAAGAGGTAGCGATTTAGCTAAGACACTCACGAATTGTGTTATCTTTTCGCCTGCAGGTTGTCCTGAGAAGGGATTTTTCGTTGTGAGCTTGATGATGTCGCGCGCGGGACAAATCATGATCTCGCACTTGAACGGCAATTTCTTTGCGAATGCGGAACGGAGAGCTGCTTCGCTTACATCTTTGCGCACAACAAATGTGCCGACTGCGCCGATGTTAATCACGCCGAGTCGCGATAACTGTTTGGCGATCACTGCCGGCTGGCAGCGATTCGCCTTACCGACGTTCACCCCGCGCAGAAAAACGACCCAGCGCATTGGAAAGATCAATGAGAGTTGATCAGGGATCGGTTAGCAACTCTCTTCCCAACAAAATTTTTTCCACTAGACTGCGCAAGTGGAGCTAAACGGCCAGGCACTCACTCTCGAGCAAATCGCTGCAGTCGCATTCGGTGACGAGCATGTTGCGATCTCGCCAGCCGCGCGTCCGCGCATCGCTGCTTCCCGCAAGGTTATCGAACAAATCGTTACGCGCGACACGGTGGTTTACGGAGTTAACACCGGTTTCGGTAAACTCTCCGATGTTCGGGTGCCGCAAGACGAACTGCGACAACTTCAATTGAACCTTGTTCGTAGTCACGCCTGCGGAATTGGCCAGCCACTTTCCGAACCCGAGGTGCGCGCAATGATGTTGCTCCGTGCGAATGTGCTGACGCTCGGCTTTAGCGGGATCCGTCGGGAGGTCGTCGAGTTGCTTTGCGAGATGCTCAACCGCCGTGTGCATCCCGTTGTTCCGGAAAAAGGATCAGTCGGCGCGAGTGGCGATCTCGCGCCGCTTGCGCATCTGGCATTGAGCGTGATCGACGAAGGCGAAGTATTTTTTGAAGGTCAACGGATGGCGACCGCGGAAGCGCTGCCGCGCGCAAAATTAAAAGCTCTGGAGTTAGGAGCGAAGGAAGGTCTGGCCCTGCTCAACGGCACGCAAGCCATGCACGCGGTAGGCGGACTGGCGCTTTGGCGTGCGCAGCGCCTCGCATGTGTGGCCGATGTGTCCGGCGCGATGAGTGTCGAAGCGCTCAAAGGCACGCCCGCGGCATTCGATCCCCGTTTGCAGGACGCGCGTCCGCATCCCGGCCAGAAAGCCGCAGCCAAACATCTTTTATCCCTGATGGAAGACAGCGAGATCCGTCAGTCGCACCTCAACGACGACCCGCGGGTGCAGGACGCATACAGCCTGCGTTGCATGCCCCAGGTACACGGGGCGGTGCGCGGCGCGCTGGCACATTGTGAAGACGTTTTGCTGATTGAGTCGGCATCAGCCACGGATAATCCGCTCGTGTTTGCCGAAACCGACGATGTGATTTCTGGCGGGAATTTTCACGGGGCGCCGCTTGCGTTTGCCTTCGATTACGCCGCGATCGCGCTCGCCGATTTGATGAGTATGAGCGAACGCCGCACCGATCGCCTTGTTAATCCTGACAAGAGCGAAGGTCTTCCGGCTTTTCTTGCGCAGCGGCCCGGAGTGGAATCGGGGTTCATGATTGCGCATGTGGCAGCTGCCTCGCTGGTGAATGAAGCGCGCGTGCTCGCTCATCCGGCCAGCGTTGACAACATCACAACTTCAGGCGGAAAAGAAGATCACGTGTCCATGGGAATGACGAGTGCGCTGAAGCTGCGGGCGATCGTCGATCTTGCCGAAAATTTGCTCGCCATCGAGCTGCTTGTCGCCGCTCAAGGTTTGGAACATCGCCGTCCATTGAAGGCCGGTCGCGGTGTCGAGCGAGCGTTCGCTGCTGTGCGAAAACTTTCGCCACCGCTTACGCAGGATCGCGCGCTCTCGGGCGATATTGCCCGTGTTGCTGAAGCAATTCGTCAGGGCGATTTTGATTAAGGCCGAATACTCATGAGTGGAAAGCGAATCATCCAGGCGCCGCGCGGTAGTGAGCGCGTCTGCAAAGGCTGGCACCAGGAAGCGGCGATGCGGATGTTGATGAACAATCTCGATCCTGAGGTTGCAGAAAATCCCGAGCAACTCGTGGTCTACGGGGGGACTGGTCGCGCTGCGAGAAGTTGGGAAGCTTTCGACACAATCGTTCGCTCTCTACGCGAACTCGAAAACGACGAAACGCTTCTCGTGCAATCGGGAAAGCCGGTCGGCAAATTCCGGACACATGACGAAGCGCCGCGCGTTCTGATCGCGAATTCGAATCTCGTGGGGCAATGGAACAATTACCGTGAGTTTAATCGCCTCGAGCAAATGGGGCTGACGATGTATGGGCAGATGACCGCCGGTTCGTGGATTTACATCGGTAGCCAGGGCATCGTGCAGGGTACCTTTGAAACTTTTGCCGCTGCCGGGCGGAAACATTTCGGCGGCTCACTCGAGGGAAAATTGGTTTTGACTGGCGGGCTCGGGGGCATGGGTGGGGCGCAGCCGCTCGCCGCGACGATGAACGGTGCGATTTTTCTCGGTGTCGACGTCGATTCGGCGCGGATCGAGAAACGCTTGAAAAGCGGATACTGCGACAAGATTGCGTGGTCGCTCGATGAAGCGCTGAATCTCATTGATCAGGCACGGAAGCATCGAAAGTCGCTTTCAGTGGGTTTAGTCGGCAATTGCGCCGATGTGCTGCCTGAGATCGTGAAACGTGGAATCGTGCCCGACGTACTCACAGATCAGACGAGCGCGCACGACGCGCTGAACGGCTATGTGCCACACGGGATGTCGCTCGAAGACGCGCTCGTTGTGCGCCGTAAAAATCCGGATGAATACATCGAACGCGCCATGCAATCGATGGCGATGCACGTCGAGGCTATGCTGGCGTTGCAACAGAAAGGCGCGGTTACGTTCGACTACGGAAACAATATTCGCGCGCAGGCACAAAAGGCCGGAATAAAGAACGCGTTCGATATTCCGGGTTTTGTTCCCGAATACATTCGTCCGCTGTTTTGCGAGGGGCGTGGTCCGTTCCGCTGGGTCGCCTTGAGTGGTGATCCTGCAGACATCGCGTGCACTGACAAACTGGCACTCGAATTATTTCCAAAAAACCAAACGCTCGCGCGCTGGATGAAGCTGGCGAAGGAACGAATTCACTTCCAAGGATTACCTGCGCGGATTTGTTGGCTGGGTTACGGCGAACGCGCCGAGTTTGGCGTCGCCATCAACGAACTGGTGAAGAGCGGCGAAATTAAAGCGCCAATCGTGATCGGCCGCGATCATCTCGACACCGGGTCGGTTGCATCTCCTAATCGTGAGACCGAAGGCATGCTCGATGGCAGCGACGCTATCGCAGACTGGCCACTGCTCAATGCACTCATCAACACCGCGGCGGGCGCATCGTGGGTGTCAATCCACAACGGCGGTGGCGTCGGCATCGGTTATTCGCAGCACGCCGGCATCGTAGTTGTCGCTGACGGCACTGAAAATTCTAAGCGCCGCCTGGACCGTGTTCTAACCAGTGATCCCGGCATGGGCATTCTCCGCCACGCCGACGCGGGTTACTCCCGCGC
>DASXHS010000231.1:0-23383 GCA_036488345.1 Candidatus Udaeobacter sp. | reverse complement strand
TTCCTCTGCTGCCGATGTTGTCATTGGTTCCAAGAAATTCACGGAATCCTATGTGCTCGGCGAAATCGCGAAGCGCACCCTAAGCGATGCGGGAATTCCAGCCGAACACCGCCAGGGAATGGGCGGAACAATTATTCTGTGGGAGGCGCTGCGAGGCGGACAGATCGACGCTTATCCGGAATATACGGGAACAATCGCGACGGAGATTCTAAAGAGCGATTCCACGCTATCGTTGGATCAAATTCGGAATTCGCTCGAAAAAGTTGGGGTGGGCATGACAGCTCCGCTGGGTTTCAACAATACATACGCGCTGGTAATGCGACGCAGCGAAGCGCAACGGCTTGGGATCCGCACAATCACCGATTTACAAAGATATCCCGAGCTTAAGTTAGGGCTCACACACGAATTTCTTGAGCGGCAGGATGGCTGGCGGCCATTGCGCCAGCGCTACGGGTTGCCACAGCAAAATATCGTCGGTATCGATCACGCTCTTGCTTACAGCGCGCTTGCGAATGGATCGATTGCTGTAAAGGACGCCTACTCGACGGATGCAAAAATAGAACAGAATGATCTGCTCGTTCTCGAAGACGACCTTCACTTCTTCCCGAAATATGAGGCGGTCTTCTTGTTTCGATCGTCCACTCGCGCGGATGCAATCGCAGCATTACGGCGCCTGGAAGGCACGCTGGATGAGGCGCGAATGATTCGCCTGAACGCGGAAGCTGAGCGGACAAAGAATTACACAAGAGCTGCAAATTTGTATTTCAATAGCCCCTCCCACATTGACGATTCTTTTTCGCACAAGCTGGCGCGTTGGACACTTCGCCATCTCCAGTTAGCTGGATTTTCCCTGCTGCTTGCAATCATCGTCGGGATTCCGCTTGGCATTGTCGCGAGTCGCGGCGGTGTTATTGGTCATGTTATTCTAGGTTTCGCGGGCGTTGTACAAACAATTCCGTCGCTCGCATTGCTCGCCTTGCTTGTCCCCCTGCCCTTTTTTGGAATTAGCATTCGCACTGCGATCGCTGCGCTATTTCTTTACGGTTTGCTACCGATCGTGCGCAACACAGCGACCGGTTTGCAGGACATCCCACGAGCGTTGCGCGAATCCGCGGTTGCGCTGGGACTCAGCCCATTCGCGCGCCTCTGGCAAGTTTATCTGCCAATCGCGTCGCGCTCGATTCTCTCCGGAATCAAAACCAGCGCCGTGATTAATATTGGAACTGCCACACTCGCCGCGTTGATCGGTGCAGGCGGATTAGGCGAACCGATCATAAGCGGCCTTAGCTTGAACGATCACGTGACGATTCTCGAGGGTGCGATTCCCGCTGCGGTGCTGGCGCTGCTCGTGCAATGGTGCTTTGACGTGCTCGATCGCGTTTTGATTCCGAAAGGGCTGCGTGTGTAGGTGGATCGGCTTGTCCCCAAGACGATGCCCGCAGCCGAAGGCGCAGAATTAATCAGACTGCAGAGCGCCCTCAAGCCAACGCGTTGAGGACAACGCGTTCCACCTTTGCTCATTCGTGCGGCCGCGCTTACTTACACCCATGTCCATCGCTTCGGTCAATCCCGCGACAGCCGAACACCTAAAGGAGTTCTCTCCCTTCGACGATGCGGAAATTGAGAAACGGTTGAGCCGCGCGGAAAAAGCATTCAAAAACTATCGCCGTACTACCTTGACCGAGCGCGCGGAGTTGTTGCACGCCGCAGCGGAGTTGCTCTTCCAGGAAACGAAAACGTTTGCGGAGATCATCACGCTCGAGATGGGAAAACTGTTTCGCGATTCAGTCGCAGAGATCGAGAAATGCGCGCGCGGTTGCCGGTTTTACGCGGAGAACGGTGCGCGATTTCTCGAGGAAGAACCGGCGCAGACCGATGCTGCTGAAAGTTACGTCGAATATCAACCGCTCGGGCCTGTACTCGCGGTCATGCCGTGGAATTTTCCATTCTGGCAGGTATTTCGTTTTGCTGCGCCCGCGCTGATAGCCGGCAACGTCGGATTGCTCAAGCACGCATCGAATGTGTCGCAGTGCGCGCTTGCCATTGAAGAAATCTTTTGCCGCGCCGGATTCGAAGACGGCGTTTTCCAAACACTGCTGATCGAGCCGGAGCAGGTGGAAAAACTGATCGTCGACGCGCGCGTGAAGGCGGTAACGTTGACAGGCAGCGAAAAAGCCGGAGCGGCCGTCGCAAGCGCGGCGGCACGTGAAATCAAGAAAAGTGTGCTCGAGTTAGGCGGCAGCGATGCATTTATCGTGATGCCAAGCGCAGACTTCGAATCGGCGTTGAGCACTGCAGTCAAAGCGCGCACGATTAACACCGGTCAGTCCTGCATCGCAGCGAAGCGATTCATTATCGCGGACGAAATCTACGAGCAGTTCCTTCAACAATTCGTTGAACGCATGCGCGCGCTCAAGATCGGCGACCCAATGGATCCGGAGACTGAGCTCGGTCCACTTGCGACGGAACAAATCCTGCGAGGTGTGGACGATCAGGTGCAAAAAACAATCGCTGCTGGCGCAAAATTATTAACGGGCGGAAACCGAATTCACGGTCCGGGATTTTTCTACGAGCCCACTGTTCTCGTCGATGTGCCGAAAGAGTCGCCGGCGTACCGCGAGGAAATCTTCGGCCCGGTCGCAGCTATCTTCCGCGTGGGGGATGCCGATGCAGCCGTCGAGCTCGCGAACGATACCAGATTCGGCCTGGGTTCAAGCGCGTGGACCAAAGATCGCAAGGAGCAAAAACTTTTCACGTCGGAGTTGGACAGCGGAATGGTTTTCATCAATGCCATGGTCGCCTCCGATCCGCGTTTGCCGTTCGGCGGCGTAAAATGCTCCGGTTTCGGCCGCGAACTCGGCGCCGCCGGCATCCGCGAATTCACGAACACAAAAACAATCTGGATTTCCTGAGAAGCACGACTGGAAAGATTCACCAAGTCCAGGAAACTCCACCGTAGAAGGAGCGGCCGTCGCCTGGATGAAAAATCTCAGGATTCGGTTCCGTGCGCGCATCGGCGATCACATCGATGGAGGCCGCATAGTGCTGATTCGTTAGGTTCCTGCAATCAATAAAAACTGAGAATCCGTTGGTCCGTCGAAATCCCGCACGGAAACCAAGCAGCACATAACTATCTGCAAACAACGTGTTCGCTTCATCAACTGGATAACGCGAGAGGTTGCACTGTAGGTTTGGGCCGGCATAGAAACCAAACGGGTTTTGGTAAAGTAATTGCGCCTCATAAACGTGAACCGGGATTCCCGGGAGGCGATTGTCGCCGTAAACAGCGTTCTGATCGAAATGGAAATCGTTGAGCGTATAGCTCTGATCGATTGACAAGCGATCGCCCGCGCGATTCGACTGCTTTTTCACCAGGATATCCCGAAGCAATTCAACTTCCAGGCTTGCCTCGATTCCTTGATGATTTGTGCGCGGCACGTTCCTGGTCCCAATATTATTTCCAAAGGCGTCATTGATCTCGAGCAATTCGTCACGAAACCAAGAGCGATAAAGCGACAACGCCCACTCGACCCGCGAATACTCTCCGCGCGTTCCGACTTCGATGGTCCACGCGTGTTGCGGCGACAGCGGCGTGTAAACAACACTGGAATTCGGACCTTCATCAAAATCGACCAGATTATCCAGCGAGGGCGGTTGCCAACTGCGGCTGACATTCACAAATGCCTGTGTCTTGCGATTGATTTCGTAAATCGCGCCCAGCTTGGGATTGAATCCCCAAAAATTTTGCCGATTTGATTGATTGCCTGCCTCGTCGGTGAAGAACTCGTCCTTGAAATGCCGCTCTGCGAAAATCGCCTGCGCTCCCGCGAGGATCGAGAACCGCGGTGTGAGATACAACTGGTCCTCGAGATATGCTGGAATATTTACTGAACTGCCTATGCCTCTCGCAGTCGTTGCGCCTGTGTGTCCGAAAATATTTTCGTAATTTTGAGTCGGCTCGTCTTCGTACTGCGGACTCAGACCAATTGTAAGAATATTTCGTCGGCCAAAGAGTTCGTGACGGCTAACGAAATTCAGGTTCCCGCCAAAATTGTCCGAATAAAACTGCTCGATCCCTTGCCGAAAATCCGGCGAAAAGAATCCGCGGTTCTCAATATCGTGATGGAACCAGTATGCACCGACATCAAGCTCGATCTCTTCAGTTCGAATGCTTAGCCTGTCCGCCAGGCGAACGTTCGACAACTCCTTGTTCCAATCCTGGGCTATCGCGAGTGGATTAGCCTGCGAGGGATCGTCTTCCAGTTCCGACTTGGTCAAACCGCCAGGCAGATTCCGATTGGTCCGGTCCAGCGTAAGATAAAATCGATTCTCCACCTGGTCGTTAAACTTGTAACCGAGATCGGCAAAAAGGATTTCTGTGTCCTCGCGGCTATGCTCTCGAAAGCCCTCGCGTGATCGGAAACCGATTGTACCAAATTCATCGAACTTCCCTTGCACCGCTCCGCCGCTCATGTCGCCACGAAAGAAAGAATAACTCCCTCCTTCAAGCCGGACTTGAAATGGTGCCGCATTGTATCCTGTGAGCGGCACGAGATTGATTGCCCCGCCAAGCGTAAGGGCGCCGTATTTAAATGCATCGGCGCCTCGAAACACTTCAGCGTAACTGAGCGAGGCAACATCAAAATCTTCAAGAATGGTTTCGCCATCCGCCTGGTTGAAAGTCAGGCCGTCGAGCAAAAACATTACTCCCAGCGGCTCGTCTTCAGACGTGATTCCGGACCCTCGAATTGAAATCTTCGAAACTTCGGAGCCATTCTCCGATTGAAGGAAAACGCCCGGTGTTCGTTGCAGCAAATCTTGGAAGTTTGACGTGCGACCGAGTTCCATATCATCGGCCGTCTTGACGGCGAAAGCCCCCGGAACTTGTGTCTTCTGCTTTGCAGATTCCTCCGGTGATACCGAAGTAAGTGACTCGGTCGCTTCTCCCGTAACCGTCACTGCTTCGGTTTCCGCTGCGTTGCTTGAAGTGTCGACAGCCTGCGACTCTGGAATTGCAATGACTGCAACTGCTGCGATGGCAAGAACGCTCAACCTCGCCATGTCGAGTCCGATCAATCGTGGGCCGAAAGCTGTTTCACAAACCGCCACCCGTTTCGCTCGTAACCAAGCGATTCGTAAAACTTGTGGGCATCTTTGCGGGCGAGCTGTGTGTTCAAAGCGACACGCCTGATTCCTCTTTGGGCGAAATCTTTCTCTGCAAGTGTAATCAGCGCGCGGCCAATTCCGCGGCGACGCATCGTACTCTTTATCACCAGGGCAACAATTCGCCCGGAGAAATCGTTATGCTCGATGCTTGAATAAGTCAGTGCGCCGATCATCCCGCACACTTTGCCATCACACACCGCCACAAATGTGCGAAGCCGCTCATCGTTAGCGATCCGTTGCAGGCGCATCTGCATCTCCGGTGTCGTTGTTTCATACCCAAGCTCGCACATTAACTGGGCGATCGCCGCCGCATCATTCATCTCGGCGGCGCGAATCGTAAGATCGAAAAGTTGTTCGTTAGGCAAGATGGCACGCGCTCCGAAGGCGGCGCAAATTAAGGCGTTTCCAATTAGGCAGAGGTTGAATCAGACGCGCCGTTAATTCCGACGAAGCCTTCCTGTTCTAAATGCAAAATAATCTCTTGAGCTGCCTCCTCCGGCGACAGCTCTGCTGTGTCAACCGTGACTTCGGCGTCAGTCGGCTCTTCGTATGGATCGGATATTCCGGTAAATTCCTTCAAGGTCCCCGCACGGGCTTTCGCGTAGAGGCCTTTCCGATCGCGCTGCTCGCAAACTTCTACCGACGTGGAAAGGTGCACCAGGATAAAGCAGCCAAATGGCTCAATCATCGCCCGCACGTCCTTCCGCGTAGAATCGTAGGGCGCAATCGGTGCGCAAATGGCGATCCCGCCATTCTTGGTGATTTCGGAGGCAACGTAACCAATGCGGCGAATATTGATGTCGCGGTGTTCCTTAGAAAAACCGAGTTCGGAAGAGAGGTGTTTCCGCACGAGATCGCCATCGAGCAGTGTCACCGGCCGGCCGCCCATCTCCAGCAGCTTAATCATGAGCACATTGGCGATCGTCGATTTACCTGCTCCAGAAAGACCGGTGAAAAATACCGTCATTCCTTGTTTGTGCCGCGGTGCAAAGGTACGCCGCAGTTCTTGCGCGATTTCGGGAAAGGTGAACCATGGCGGAATCTCCCGGCCGTCGTTTAAGCGTCGCCGCAGTTGTGTGCCCGAGAGATTGAGCACACGCGACCCAGCTGGGACTTCGTCTTCGGGAAAATATTTATCCCGATCTTCCACATAAACCATCATTTGGAACGGCACCATCTCGACGCCAATCTCCGCTTCATGTTTGCGGAACAACTCCTGCGCTTCGTACGGTCCATAAAACGGTTTGCCATCGGCATCGTTGCCTGGCCCCGCATGATCGCGGCCGACAATGAAATGCGAGCAGCCGTGGTTTTTTCGAATGATTGCGTGCCAAAGCGCTTCCCGCGGTCCGCCCATCCGCATCGCTAACGGCAATAAAGCGAGCTTGGCAGTGCCGCGCGGATATTTGGACACAAGCAACTGATAACAACGAACGCGCGTGAAGTAGTCCACGTCACCAGGCCGCGTCATGCCGACTGACGGATGAATCAGAAGGCTGGCTTCGACCTGGCTCGCGGCGCGAAATGTCAATTCCACGTGCGCGCGATGCATCGGGTTGCGGGTCTGGAACCCAATGATCTTGCGCCACCCCAGCTGAACGAACTCCGCGCGCAGTTCCGATGGTGTAAGCCGAAGACCCCGGAAATCGTAATGCGTCGGCAGTTGCAAACCTTCCACGAGTCCACCCACGTACCAGCCATGTCCCTTGTTCAGAAGATAATCGACACCGGGATGCAGCGTACTAGTTGTTCCAAAAACACTTTGCGCTTCGGCCTTTCGATCCGGCTGCCATACATCTTCCACATTTAATACCGCAAGCATCACGCCCTCCGAATCTCGCAGGGCGACCTTGCTACTCCCGGGTTTCAACGATTTCGCGAACGCTTCCGGCACATCGAGCGTAATCGGGATCGGCCAAACCACGCCATTACTCAATCTCATCTCATGGCAGACACGCTCGTATTCGTCGCGATTGATGAAACCGCGCAGCGGCGAGAAGCCGCCACTCAGGAGAAGCTCGAGATCGCGAATCTGCCGGCTGGTCAGGTCCCAGGAGGGAAAATCTTTGGAGCGCGTTTTGAGTTCGGCGGAGTTCTCCTCGTCGAGATTAAGGTCCACCAGTTCGCCACCATGCGGGGCGACAAGATGACGGTGAGATTTCGCAGTATCTATATTCATTAGGAAGAGCGCTTCTATACTATTGAGCGCGGCACGTCGCAATCAGCGCGCCTAACTGAGCGAGAACTACGTCCACAACGAGAGTTGCGTGTCCGAACTGGTATTTTAACGTCTGGTATGGCAGAGACACACGCAACGGCCTACGATTCCAAGATCGAAGGGAACGTAATTTTCACCCGTTTCGATGCCGCGCTGAATTGGGTCCGGAAGAATTCGCTTTGGCCGATGCCGATGGGATTGGCCTGTTGCGCTATCGAGTTGATGGCCACTGCTGCGTCGCGATTCGATATTTCGCGGTTCGGCGCGGAAGTGATGCGCTTCTCGCCGCGTCAATGTGACGTGATGATCGTTGCCGGAACCGTCACGTACAAAATGGCGCTGGCGGTGAAACGAATTTATGAGCAAATGCCGGAACCAAAATGGGTGATCGCCATGGGCGCGTGCGCGTCCACCGGCGGAATGTATCGCTCCTACGCTGTGCTTCAGGGCATTGATCAGCTCTTGCCGGTGGACGTTTACATCTCTGGCTGTCCGCCGCGGCCAGAAGCCTTGATCGCCGGCTTGATGAAATTGCAGGAAAAAATTTCAAGCGAAGGCGCGTTCAGAGATCAGGCACCGCAATTGGCAGAAAAACTTCAGGAAGCGCTCACATGAGCATGACCAGCACGTCATCCCGAGCGAAGTCGAGGGATCCCGGTGAGTTCCTCTCGGTTTCGCTACGAGATTCTTCGACTGCGCTTCGCTTCGCTCAGAATGACTGAGCGTTTATAGGCCGATATGACTCCGCAAGAAATCTTCGATTCGTTAGGCCAAGCCTTTGGCGAGACACTTCAGCATCGAACTGAGTTTCGCGGCGAGACAACGTACGCAATCCAGAAATCTGATCTCCGCGACATCGCGAAGTTCTGTCGAGACGATCTTTTGTTCGATTACTTGCTCGACATCACCAGCATTGACAATTTCGGCGAAGAGCCGCGGTTCGAAATCCTGTATCACTTGTACTCGATGCCGCATGCGGTCCACCTTCGATTGAAATTGAAACTGTCCGAAGACGTCGGAGCTCTCGATACGGTTTCAGACATCTGGCCGACGGCCGACTGGCACGAGCGCGAGATTTACGACATGATGGGCATCAAGTTTAACGGACATCCCGATCTCCGCCGTATTTTAATGTGGGACGGCTACCCATTCTTCCCGTTGCGAAAGGACTTTCCGCTCGCAGGATTGCCGAGCGACATGCCCGATGTCGCCTTCACCAAGGTCACGCCGCTCGAAGGCGGCCCCTTCGTCACAATTCCAAGCACCGCCGGTTCCAAGGATCGCGAGCCGCGCGCACGCCCGGGGGAACTATAGATTGTCTGTAATCAGACGCCCGTTGTCAGTTGTATCAAGCAGCTGAGACCGGCGGCGCTGTTTCCGGCTTGCGCGTGGCGACCATTACGTCTGGCCGCAAAGTTTCATCGCGCGGCGCGCCGTGCTTTTGTCCCGATTTCGGATAGGCGATGCGGCTGTGCAACATCGATACCAGCGTGAACCGGAATCGGTCGGCGATCGTTTTCAGTTCGCCCAGGGTGAGATCGCATTCGTCCAATTGCCGGTCGCCGATGCGTTCTTCGACGATCTCGTGTACAAGCGTTTCGATTTTTTGTGGCGTGGGTTTTTCCACACTGCGCGAAGCACTTTCGATTGCGTCGGCAAGGCTGATAATGGCGCTTTCTTTCGTTTGCGGTTTCGGCCCGCTGTAACGAAAACTTTCTTCGTGCACCTCCGGAACGTCGTCCTCGCGCAACCTCATGATCTTGCCGCCTGCGAGCGCGTCTTCATGCTGCTGCAGGGCGCGCTGATAAAAATACCGAACGAGCGATGTGCCATGATGCTCCTGGATAATGTCGATGATGCGCTGGTTTAGCCGATGCTTGAGCGCGAGATCTACGCCTTCTTTGACGTGCGCGATGATGATTAATGCGCTCATCGTTGGCGCCAGATCGTCATGGGGATTTCGCTCGAAGCTCATATTTTCCGTGAAGTATTCCGGTTTCACGAGTTTGCCGACGTCATGAAAATAAGAACAGACACGGCAAAGGGTCGCATTCGCGCCGACAGCTTCCGCCGCGGCTTCCGCTAGATTGGCCACGACAAGGCTATGGTGATACGTGCCCGGTGCTTCGATTGTCATTCGACGCAGCAACGGGTGATTAAGATCTGATGCTTCCAACCAGGAGATGTCAGTTGTAATTCCAAACAAATTCTCGAGCATCGGCAACGCACCGCCCACGATCATCGCGGTGACAATACCGTTGCCGATGGCAAGTGCGCTTTGCACTCCAACCATGCTCCAGTCATTAGCCGTCGGATAAAACCAGTTAATTGGACCGATCAAACCGAACGTCAGCGATAACAACCAGATAGCGAGCCCGACGAAAAAACCGGCGTGGATCAATCGACTCCGGCGTCGCACCTGCAGCGTGAGAGAGACAGCTGTAAATCCGCTAATCAGGCTCGTGATTAAAAGAGGTGCGTCGATAGGACCAAACAGCATGCTGCTCCACAGGCTTACGAAAAATGCGGCATACAGCCCGTGCTGCCGGTTGAGCAAGACACTCAATATCAGCGGCGCAAAAGCGTATGGTGTAATCAACCCGGCCGTTTCTGGTCTCAAGAAGCGGTAATTGCCACTGTTGCAAACGACCAGCAGCAATTTGGTGACCGCCAGCTGCATAAAAATAACGCCGAGGACGAGAAAAATTCGCGAGTTCTGCTCAAAGCTTTTGGGCTGATTAATCCAAAGCTGCGTGATGGCAGTGGCCAGGACCAGGAGAGCAATGATGTAATTCTTCGTCGGCTCCGCTTGTTGACCGCTAAAGACGAGAAACGCCAGACCACCAGCAAACAGCGCAAAGATAAACACCTTTACATGCGACGAGCATTCCACATTGCGCATGAGCTCACTGCGTGACCGCCGCCGCCGTCGTTTGCGCGATGCGAGGCCGCGTTTAACGAGACGGCCGTGCTTAAGGAAATCGAACATAACAATGGTTATTTACGGGATTCGGAGGTGGGCCCGCGATGGGCCTGATACGCGCCGATAATGGCACGCACCAGCTCGTGTCGGACAACGTCGCGCTCGGTGAAGTATATCGTCGCGATTCCCGGCACATTCTTTAAGGCCTGCAAAGCTTCGAGGACACCTGACCGCTTGTTCGGCGGCAAATCAATCTGCGTAACGTCGCCGGTCACGACGCACTTGGAATTCAAACCGATGCGCGTAAGCAACATGAACATCTGCTCATTGGTTGTGTTTTGCGCCTCATCAAGGATGACAAAGGCGTTGCTCAAAGTGCGTCCACGCATATACGCGAGCGGAGCCACTTCGATCGTTTGACGCGCGATCGCCCGCTCCATTTCCTCCGGCTCAAGCATCTCACGTAATGCGTCATAAAGCGGACGTAGATATGGGAGGACTTTTTGTTCCAAGTCTCCCGGCAGAAAACCCAGTGCTTCCCCCGCTTCTACCGCTGGTCGGGTCAGAATAATACGGGCGACCTGCTCCTTCTTCAATGCCGCTACAGCCATCGCAACAGCAAGATAAGTCTTGCCCGTCCCAGCCGGTCCAATCCCAAAAACAACGTCATGCTTCTGAATCGCCTCCACGTATGCTCGCTGATTGGCACTTCGTGCTACAACAGGAGGCTTGCGGGAAGAGGTTGCGATTTTGGTCGAAACAATGTCGCTTAAACTCTCATCGCGTTCTTCGCTCACGGCTTGCAGAGTGTAATTGAATTCGTGCTTCTGAATGTCAATGCCGCGCTGCCGGGCTTGCTCAAGCTGTTGAAATACCTGCTGGGCCTTGTCGACGCAGCTCGGATCGCCTTCCAGTTTCATCCAGCCTTCGCGCGTCGTTACTTTGACGCCTAACGAATCCTCGAGATGCTTTAAAAGCTTAATGTCATTCGCGTAGAGCGACTGCAACGCGCGTGGGCTATCGAACTGCAAAGTCCGCGATTCAGTCATAATCGTGGCCGCTGCCACGAATTCTACAGCTAGCGGAAACCATAGACCAGCGCCCAGTGCGTGCGGTCCTCTGGCGATTGTTCTACGCTCACAATGATAAAATAGCTGCCTGTCGCTTTTGGAATTACGTGCGCAGCCGCGAAGTGGCCTTTCTCCCAACTGTCGGGTTCTTCCGCGAGCTTGCCGTCGGAATCGTAGACGTGAACGGATACCTTTGCCTTGTCGACTTCGGTTCCGAGCCAGAACCAGTATTCGTTTCCTTTGAACAACTGCTGCCGCACAGCTTTCTTCTCGCCTGAACCGAGGTCTCCTCCCCAATAATCCTCGCGCACCTGGAACCCTTGTTTGACGTAAGGTTCAGCGGCCTGAAGCGCAAACGATTGCGCGTCATCCACCGAAGCAAAAATTGCAGGCTGCAACGCCGTGAGAATCAGCAGCAGAGAGCTTGCGCGGACGAAAATCTTCACAAACCGGTTCATTGAAAGTCTAATCCTTGGTAACGATCCCCTGGCCAAGTTTCGTAGTGATCTCATTAACCTTCTTCACTGCCTCGGGCGGAATCCGGCGATCACCGATATCGATCAGGGGTTTCACCTCGACCAGAGCATCCTGAATTTGGTGGAGAATTGGAAGATCAAATTCCGGCATTCCCTGTAGTCTTTTTTGAAAATAAGAGAGTAGATCAGGCTGGTGCAGCAGCTCTGCACCGTCTGCGGAAAAATGTTCGTTAACCACTGACGTCAATACTTCGGTTCCTCTCAGCCAGCCGCCCAAGCTAACGAGTTGCGACAACTTTTCATCATGCACCTCGTTCATTGCTTGTTGTACGCTGTTCTGCGTCCGATCCAGTTCCCGGCGCACATTGTTCCAATTTCGCTTGTCTGCCGCCTCAATAATCGCCTTGGCATGCGGTGTAATCGAATTTCCCACGCCGATACCTTTCGCCAGCGTCGTGACACGCTGCCCGATGTCCTTCACGGTTTCTGCGTCTTCGGCTTGCACAGCGATAAAACCATCCGCAATCACTGCACCAAGCAACAGAGCAATACGCGGACGCTCGGTAAAGTTCGGTCCCTTGTCACTGCGGACATGGGCTCGCCAGTTCACTGCGCCGAGTTTGTTCAGCGCACCAAAAATCTCGTTAGGCAATGGAACCACAACATCTTCCACCTTTGTGGACAGTTGGTTAATGTTGATCTGTTGCGGCGCCTGAGCGGCATTCGCATAAACGGCAAGACCGCAGAGAACACCCACGATCTTAAAATATCTTATAAACGGCATCATTGGTAACTTTCGACTGTTGATTTCGGATTCGTATTCAGTTCTTAATGGAGCGAATCTTAACCGGAACTCCAGCTCTACACAACTAATGGCAGCACCGATCTCATTCATCCGTTTAACTAGCAAATCCGAAAGCGATTTGAACCGCCAACATCCAATTCTCAAATCCCCATGAGATTGGATCGGCTGGAGCAAATCCTCGAGCGCGCGGCTTCGAGGCGAATCACCGTTATCGGCGACCTGATGCTTGACGAATTTGTCTGGGGAAAGGTCGGCCGCATCTCGCCGGAGGCGCCAGTCCCGGTCGTAGAGGTGACGGGGGAATCGTTCTATCCAGGAGGCGCGGCCAACGTTGCCCGGAACTTACGCGAATTTGTCGATCATGTGGCTGTAATTGGAATGCTGGGCAAAGATCGCAGCGGCCGGCAGCTCGGGGAACTTTTGGCGGAGCAAAACATCGACACGTCCGGCGCGATCGAGGACGAACGCTTTTGCACGATCGTTAAGACCCGTATCATCGCGCTACATCAACAGGTGGTTCGTGTCGATCGCGAGAAAGTCCTTACCCCGTCGAATGAACAGATAGCGATGGCGGTCGACGAGGTTCGAAACAGTCTCAAAGAGACGGATGCAATTATTTTTGAAGACTACGGCAAAGGCTTTGTGACAACCGAACTAGTGACCCAAATCGTGCGCGAGGCAGCCGCGGCTGGTAAGGTAGTGGCAGCCGATCCCAATCCTCAGCACTCCGTTGACTGGCGCGGTGTTACAGTTGTCAAACCAAACCGCGCTGAAGCGTTCCTTGCAGCGGGGATTCCATGGCGTGATGCAGAGGAACCTCCAACAAAAGACACCGATCTTGAGCACGCCGGTAACGCGCTCCTTAAGAAATGGGAAACTCAATATGTCCTGATCACGCTAGGCGAACACGGAATGGTGCTTTTCCGGCAGAACGAAGCGCCGCACTACATCCGCACAAAGGCTCGCCAGGTTTTTGATGTCTCGGGCGCAGGCGACACCGCGATTGCGCTCTTCACGCTTGGGCTCGTCTGCGGCGCGACTCCGATTGAAGCGGCGGAGATTGCCAACCACGGGAGCGCAGTAGTCGTGAGCAAACTTGGAACGGCGACTGTCACGCGAGATGAACTCATCGCCAGTCTTCGAGAGGACACTGAAGATGGGTGACGCGCTGTCGTCAGCTGTCTTTATCGATCGCGACGGCACGATTATGGAAGATACCGATTATTGTTCCGATCCGAACGATGTGCGGATTTTCCCCGGGGTAGTCGAAGCGCTGGGGCGTTTGAAATCGCGAGGATTCAAACTAATCATCATCACAAATCAGAGCGGGATCGGCCGCGGACTCTTCACGCTCGATCAATATCGCGTGGTCGAATCGGAGGTGCTACGGCAGCTTGGCAAGGGTTTGGTTGACGCCACCTACTACTGTCCGGATGCTCCAGGGCAAGATTCGAAGTGCCGTAAGCCCGCGCCGGGAATGGTTGTAAAAGCCGCGCGAGACCATCAGATCGACCTTTCCCGTTCGTTTTTGATTGGCGATAAGGAGATCGACGTCGAATGCGCACACAACGCGGGTGTACGTGCGATTCGTGTACGGACCGGAATTCAACGCGACGTGACAGGAAGTAACGCAGAGTGGGTCGCCGATGACGTGCCCGCATCGGTGCAGATCATCTTGAACGCAAAATCATGATCTTCCATCATTCCGAGCAGCGTCGAAAATCCCATTCTTCGACCCCGAAAGTTTTCGGGGCTCAGATTTACTTCTATGGATAAGGCGGTAGGCATTATTCCAGCGCGCTGGAGTTCTACGCGTTTTCCTGGAAAACCGTTGCATCTTATTGAAGGAAAAGCGCTTTTGCGTCGCGTATTGGAGCGGTGTGAGGGAGCGAAAAATCTCGATTCGGTAGTGATTGCGACAGACGATATGCGTATCGCCGAGGCTGCGTTTAATTGGGGTGCCGAAGTCGCGCTGACTTCAACAACCCACTGTAGCGGGACCGATCGAATAGCCGAGGTCGCACGCAAGGCGAAACAATTCGCGCTCATCGTCAACATTCAGGGCGATGAACCGTTGATTGATCCGCGGCTAATCGACAAGGTCGTTGAGAAACTGCGCTCGGACCGCGCGCTCCAGATCGTCACTGCCGCGCATCGGTTTGAACATCCTGAAGACGCGCTATCCCCTCACCAGGTCAAAGTGGTTGTCGATCTCGATGGAAACGCTCTCTATTTTTCGCGCGCGCCGATTCCATTCCATGAGAAGGGCCGCTCCCTGTCACTTCGCCATCAGGGAATCTACGGTTTTCGGCGAAGCGCGCTCCTGCAATTCGTAAAGTGGAAACCCACTCCGCTGGAGCGCGCCGAGTCGCTCGAGCAATTGCGCGCAATAGAAAATGGTGTAAAGGTTCATGTGCTCATCACTGCGAAGGGATCTCCCGGCATAGACACACCAGCCGACGCAAAAGCGCTGGAGCAAAAACTCGCTCGCGCGGAACAAAAAATGTCTCGATGAAATACATTTTTGTCACCGGCGGCGTCGTGAGTTCGTTAGGCAAAGGGCTGACTGCTGCCTCATTGGGAACGTTGCTCGAAGCGCGGAAGTTGCGTGTGGTACTCCAAAAATTTGATCCGTATCTCAATGTCGATCCGGGAACGATGAATCCGTCCCAGCATGGGGAAGTTTACGTGCTCAATGATGGCGCGGAGACTGATCTTGACCTTGGCCACTACGAGCGATTCACCAATTGCCTGCTAACACGGCACAACAATCTCACCAGCGGTCAAGTTTATGAGACCGTGATTTTAAAGGAGCGCCGCGGCGATTATCTGGGTAAAACCGTGCAAGTGATTCCACACGTCACTGACGTGATTAAGGATCGCATCCGCAAACTGTCAGACGAGAGCAAATATGACGTGGTGATTACCGAAATCGGAGGCACGACTGGAGATATCGAAGGTCTTCCGTTTATCGAGGCGATTCGGCAATTCATTCTTGAAGTCGGCCCCGAAAATGTAGTGAACATGCATGTCACGCTCGTTCCCTACATCAAGGCCGCGCACGAATTAAAAACAAAGCCGACGCAACAGAGCGTGGCGAAACTGCGCGAAATCGGATTGCAGCCGCAGGTCTTGATTTGCCGCTGCGAAAAACCGCTCGACCGAGATGTGCGCCGTAAGTTGTCGCTGTTTTGCAACGTTGTAGAAAAGGCAGTGATTGAGGAACGCGATGTTGAGCACACGATTTATGAGGTGCCTTTAACTCTGCACGCCGAGAGACTAGACCAACTCATATGCGATCTCCTGCACCTCGAAACGCCCAAACCCGATTTGAAAGACTGGCAAAAGTTCGTCGATTGCGTCGTTAGTCCGAGCAAACGAGTGAAGATCGCGGTCGTCGGCAAATACATGGACGTGCGCGATGCTTACAAGAGCATCTATGAATCGTTGACGCACGCTGCGGCGAGCGAAGATTGCGGGATCGATCTCAAACTTGTCGATGCTGAATCCCTCGCGGATGGCGTCGATCACCAACTGGAAGATGTAGCCGGCATTCTCATTCCCGGTGGATTTGGCGTTCGCGGAGCAGAAGAAAAAATCAACGCCGCGCGGTACGCTCGCGAGCATGAAGTCCCTTTTCTTGGCCTCTGCCTGGGCATGCAAGTGGCGACGATTGAATTCGCCAGAAACGTATGTGGAATCAAAGACGCCAACAGCACCGAGTTCGACAAGGATAGTCCGGAGCCGGTTATCTCGCTGCTGGAAGAACAGCGAGGCGTACGTAAGAAAGGCGCAAGCATGCGGCTGGGAACCTGGCCGACAAAAATCGTTCCGGGCACGCTCGCGGAAAGAATCTACGGCGACACCGAGGTAACCGAGCGGCACCGGCATCGTTATGAGTTCAACATGAAATATCGCGAACGGATGACTACTAAAGGTTTCGTCATTTCAGGAACATCACCCGACGGCACACTCGCCGAATTGATTGAGCTACGTGATCATCCTTATTTCGTGGGTTGCCAATATCACCCCGAATTTCAAAGCAAACCAAACAAGCCGCATCCCCTCTTCAAGGGATTCATTGCAGCTGCTCTGGCGTACCAGGCGGGTGGCAAGAAGCCAATCACCGTTATTGAGCAAGCGCCGATGAGCGTGTCAAACCAAGAGCTTGTTCTGCAACGCTAAGTCTCTCTCAATTGCAGTGCACATCGCTATCGGTGTGATGCTCGTTCCAACCGATCCATTATCGCCGCACCGACTCCCCGCGATGGAACTCGTTCCGCAACGATGAGATCGAGACCGAGCGTGTCGAGCTCGCGCAGGTAGCGAAATAAATTCGCCGCCGCTTCACGCAAGTCTCCTCGGTCGCTTAGAATTCGAACGGCAGCAAACACTTGGGGGCTTCGTGCAGCGCTGCTCCAAGCAAGCAAGCCAACGCAGTAATTCTTTTGCGGATGAAATTCCTCGGCATTATCCACCAAACGCAATGGGGTTTTCGGCGCATAATGCGAGGGCAACTGTCCCGGCGAGGAAATCTTTGATGTACCCACCACAGTGATGACTTCTGCAAACTCCGATAACTGTTCGGCTGTAATCGGACCGCGTCGCAAGATAGCGATTGCGCCGTCTTGAACAGCAACAATTGTCGACTCAATGCCGTGTTCCGTCGGTCCGGCATCGACGATCAGTGAGATCCGGCCGCCGAGTTCATCCATTACGTGCTGCGCGGTTGTCGGACTGACGCGTCCGAATCGATTTGCACTCGGCGCAGCGAGCGGCTCATCGAATTCACCCACGATTTCAGCAAACACAGGATGCGCGCTGAATCGCACCGCGACCGTGTTTAATCCCGACGTAACAATGTCAGGAACGATCCCGCACTTCGGCAAAACCATCGTGAACGGCCCCGGCCAAAACTTATCGGCCAATTCCAAGATCAACTGCCGATTGCCGGACGGAAGTTCGACGATTCTTCTCAGCCAACCGCGATTTGGCAGATGAACGATCAGCGGATCGAAGCGCGGCCGTTCCTTCACTTCAAAAATTTTCGCGACGCCGATGGGATTGAGGGCGTTCGCCGCGACTCCGTAAACAGTTTCGGTCGGCAGCGCAACAAGGTCGCCTTTCCGCAGCAGTTCAACCGCCGCAGCACGGTCGGTTGAAATCACTGTTTTCACCTCGGCAATTTTGCAGCCAGGACCGCTTCGGATTGTTTCTTGCGAAACGCTTCTATGTTTTGACGAAGGGTGTCATCAGACGTAGCGAGAATCGCGGCCGCCAGAAGTGCGGCATTTTTCGCGCCCGCCTCTCCGATGGCCAGTGTTCCGACAGGAATGCCACCCGGCATTTGTGCCGTGGACAACAGCGAATCGAGTCCCTGGAGCTTCGATTGAATTGGAACGCCGAGAACCGGCAGCCACGTATGCGCGGCGATGACTCCGGCCAAATGCGCAGCGCCGCCTGCACCGGCGATGATCACCCGCAGCCCACGCTCCGCTGCGCCTCGCGCAAACTCTGCCGTCGCGTCAGGCGTCCGATGAGCAGACAACACGCGCGCTTCGTTCGGCACGCCGAGTTGATCTAGTGTTTCTACGGCATTCCGCATCGTGTCCCAGTCCGATTTGCTTCCCATGATGACAGCAACCAAAGGCTTCGATTCAGGCATGGGCACATTGTAGGGCGATTCCGTGAAACGCCAACCCTGCTGTCATTCCGAGCGAAGCCGAGGAATCTCTGATCACTGGCTGATGCGAACTGTCGGTGAGATATTGGACGGTGAATCGAATCAGCCGATCGATTGTTCTGATCGGGATGATGGGTGCGGGCAAATCATCCGTGGGACGGTGTCTGCATCGCCGAACAGGTTTTGCTTTGCACGACACGGACGAAATCGTTACTGCGAAATTCGGAATGTCGATTCCAGAAATTTTTGCCAAACAAGGTGAAAAAAAATTCCGAGAGGCGGAAACCGAAGCGCTTCGCCGCGTACAAACTGAGCAACAAACGATAATCATTACCGGTGGCGGCATCGTGATGCGCAAAGAAAGTGTCGAGATTTTAAGAAAACAGGCTGTGATCGTGTGGCTCGATGGAGACGAGGAAACGCTTTTTGCGCGAGCCACCCGGACAAGGAATAGACCATTGCTACACACGAAAAACTCGAGAAAGACTTTCTCGCAAATCCTTGGTGTCCGCACGTCGCTTTACGCGAACATCGCGGATATTCGGGTCGACACATCGGTGCTCACGGATGAAGAAGTCGCCGTGGCGATCTTGGCGAAGCTTAGGAGAATGAATCCCAAACCGGAATCACCTATTTCGGCCAAGGCGTCATGATGCAGATTTCGGCAACAGAACTGAAGGCGCGGCTTGTCTCTTTTGCGAGAGAGATCGGATTTGATTCGTGTCGCGTAGCCGCCTGCACCGCACCGGCGCACGCGAATGACTTTCGTGAATGGCTGCGCGACGACGCGCACGGCGAAATGGATTACATGCAACGCGGCGAGGAAAAACGCTGCGACCCGGAGAAGGTTCTCCCAGGCGTGCGGTCGATCATTGTTTTAGCGTTAAATTATTTTCAGGGAAACGCGGCCCACAGCGGCACAGCTACAGGAAGAACGGGGCGAATCGCGCGATACGCTTGGGGAGACGACTATCACGATGTAATCGCGGCAAAGCTGAGCGGGATCGACGAGTTTCTTCGCAGCTTTGGCGGAGAGCAGAAATGTTACGTCGACACCGGGCCCGTGCTGGAACGGGATCATGCCGCGCAGGCTGGCGTGGGCTGGCACGGCAAAAGCACCATGCTTATCAGTGGGCGGCTCGGGACCTGGTTTTTCCTCGCGGAAATTTTGACCACGCTTGAATTGCCGCCGGATGAGCCGGTCCCGAATCGCTGCGGGACATGCGACCGGTGCATTACAGCCTGTCCGACAGGCGCGATTACCGCTCCGCATCACTTGGACGCGCGTCGGTGCATTTCCTACCTAACCATTGAATTGAAAACCGCCATCCCTGTGGAGCTTCGTCCACTAATGGGCGATCGGATCTTTGGCTGCGATGATTGTCTGGACGCATGCCCTTGGAACCGGTTCGCCCGGACGTCACGCGAAACTGCATTCTCGGCGCGCCGATCAACGACTGGCATGTCGCTTCGGGAATATTTGGACTTAACCGAAGCGGAATTCCGAGCGCTTTTCAAAAAGTCGCCGATTAAGCGAATAAAACGCCGCGGGTTTCTACGCAATGTGTGTGTTGCGCTCGGCAATGTGGGCGATGAATCCGACCTTCCGGCGCTCGAACGTGCGGCAGCCGATCCCGAGCCGTTGATCGCCGAGCACGCCCGATGGGCAATTCAACAGATACGCGATCGGCAAGAGCAGACGCGGCCGAGAAGTGTTTGAATCCAAACCGGCTGCAGACTGCATCCCACCGGATGAGGACCATGAACGTGCGCTATTGGCGAAAGTCTAAAGAGAGATAGTTTCAGCCCCATAAGCGATCATGCCATGCATCAAGCATTGACCACTCCTCCGCTTGCCCGCGACGCCGTTAAGAAGCGCCGGCAGGGTCGCAGGCGCAAAATTCTTTTTGGCTCCGCTGGCGCAGTGCTCCTCCTGATTGTCGCGCTGATCGTCGCAGGCAAACGCGAGAAGCCAATCCCGGTGACAACAGAAAAGGCGATTCGCCGCACCATCCTGCAGACTGTTTCCGCCACGGGCAAGGTCCAGCCCGAAACTGAGGTGAAAATTTCGCCGGAAGTTGCCGGGGAAATTATCGAGCTACCAGTCGAGGATGGCATGCAGGTCAAGAAAGGCGACCTGCTTTTGAAAATTAAGCCTGATTCCTACAAAGCATTACTCGAACAACAGGAAGCAGCCATTAGCTCCGCGAAAGCGACAAACCTTCAGCAAAAAGCGACGATGCTTAAGACCGAGCACGACTTCCGGCGATCAAAGGACTTGTTCGAGAAAAAGCTGATTTCAGAGCAGGAATACAACGCCGCGGAAGCAGCGAACGACGTAGCGAAAAATACTTACGAAAGCTCAGTGCACGAAATCGAACGGGCACAGGCTAGCTCAAGCCAGGCGCGCGATCAGCTTTCAAAAACCACGATTTATTCGCCGATGGACGGAACAGTCACCATTCTAAACAGCAAACTGGGCGAACGCCTCGTCGCGACCAATCAATTTGCCGGGACCGACGTTCTGCGAGTCGCCGATCTCACCCACATGCAAGCCGTCGTGGACGTGAACGAAAATGATGTCGTAAACGTGAAACTTGGGGATAAAGCCAACATCAAAATCGACGCGTACGGCGACCGCAAATTTAAGGGGGTCGTTCAGCAAATCGCGAACACGGGAAAAACGACCGGGACCGGCACACAGGAGGAAGTCACAAATTTCGAAGTAAAAATTCGCGTTGACGACCGCGATGTGGTCTTGCGCCCAGGACTGAGTTGCACCGCGGATATCGAGACGAACATGGTTAAGGATGCCGTCGCAGTGCCGATGCAAAGCGTGACGATTCGCACCGGCGATAGCAGCCTCAGTCCGGAAGAAATTGAAAAACAAAAGCAAAAAGTCGCCGCGCGCGACAAGGATGATAACAAGGCGGAACTAAGCAACGATCGTCTGGAGAAACAGGCCCAGAAAGAAGAACGCGAAAAACTGCTCAAGGTTGTCTTCATCAAGAACGG
Source organism: Candidatus Udaeobacter sp. (assembly GCA_036488345.1). Taxonomy (GTDB): domain Bacteria; phylum Verrucomicrobiota; class Verrucomicrobiia; order Chthoniobacterales; family UBA10450; genus Udaeobacter. Next base: position 2,027 of record DASXHS010000231.1, on the reverse strand, counting down.
CAGCAAAGCGCAGATGGTAAAGGTGACCACGGGGATTGCCGACGATTCCTACATGGAAATCAAAAGCGGCATCAAACCCGGTGACGAAGTTATCTCAGGGAGCTACAGCGCAATCAGCCGCAAATTAAAAGACGGCGCGAAAGTCGCATACGACAAGGAAGTCGCGAAGTGACGAGTGACACTCGATCATCGGATCCGATAATCATCGACATCGAGAACATCACGAAGGACTACGTGATGGGCGAAGAGGTTGTTCATGCGCTGCGGGGCGTGTCGCTGCAAATTCACAGCAACGAGTATCTCGCGATCATGGGCCCGAGTGGCAGCGGCAAATCGACTCTTATGAACATGCTCGGCTGCCTCGATACACCGAGTTCCGGACGTTACGAATTCAATGGCCGGGACGTTTCCAGCATGACCGACGATGACCTGGCGGCGATTCGGAATCGCGAGATCGGTTTTGTTTTTCAGACCTTTAATCTCCTTCCGCGCGCCGATAGCCTACGGAATGTTGAGCTTCCGCTTGTCTACGCCGGGATCGATTCCGAAACGCGACGTGAACGCGCCGCACACGTGTTGCGCGAGGTGGGGCTCGGGGATCGTTTGTACCATAAGCCTAACGAGCTTTCCGGCGGTCAACGCCAGCGCGTCGCGATCGCGCGGGCTTTGGTAAACGATCCTTCCATCATCCTGGCCGATGAACCGACCGGCAATCTCGATTCGAAAACCGGCGATGAAATCATGACGCTTTTCGAGAATCTGTATCAACGAGGACACACAATTATTCTCGTTACGCACGAAGCCGACATTGCGAATCATGCGCGGCGCACAGTCCGGTTGCGCGATGGGTTAATCGAAAGTGACGACGGCGGATTCGGGAGCATCGACAACTTGCCGGTGGAAGATCCGCTGCCAGCCGATGCAGCGGTTTACCAATGAAGTTTCTGTACGAGCTCAGCGAAAGCTGGAAAATCGCCGTGGCGCAGATGCGTTCGAACAAAACGCGCTCAACCCTCACCGCGCTCGGAGTCATCATCGGGATTGTCGCCGTGACGCTCATGGGCACCGCGATCGGCGGAATTCAGGTTGGATTCGACAAAAGCATGGCCATTTTCGGCGACGACGTACTTTACGTCTCACAATGGCCGTGGAAGCGAGTGGACGATTGGTGGAACTTCCGCGATCGCAGAAAGATCAAGACCGAGTACGCCGAGCCGATCAATCGCATCATCGCTGCGACGCCGAATTCGAATCTCGTGATCGCTGTACCCACTTCAAGTTTGTTGCGCAGCGTGAAAAATGGCCAAAGCGAAGTCAGCAACGTTCTGATCAGAGGAACCGTCTCGGATTACCTCATCACTTCGACTTTCGACTTTAAGGAGGGCCGATTCTTCAACGATGTCGAGTCTCGAAGCGGCGCCAACGTGTGCGTGATCGGCTACGATGTAGCCGACGCGCTGTTTCCTTCCGAAAGTCCGATCGAGAAGTCGGTGCTGATCAACGGGCAACCTTTCAGAGTCGCCGGCGTCATCTCGCGGCAAGGAACATTCCTGGGGTTATTTAGTCTGGATTCGATTGTGGTGATGCCGTTGCCGGCGTTTCAAAAATATTTTAGCGCCAAAAGCGATTCCGATATTCTGGTAAAAGTGAAGGACAAAACGAAGCTCGCCGAAGCGAAAGATGAGCTGACCGGCGTCATGCGGCGTGTCCGCGGATTGGCGCCGGAAAAAAAAGACGACTTCAGTATTAACGAACAACAAGCGCTGAAAGGCACGCTCGATCCGATCAAGAACTCCATCGCCATCGCGGGACTTTTTATTACTGGCCTTTCCCTTTTTGTCGGCGCAATCGGAATAATGAATATCACGTTTGTGAGTGTGAAAGAACGCACACGCGAAATCGGAACGCGCAAAGCTCTGGGCGCGCGCAGACGCACGATCCTTCTTCAGTTCCTGATCGAATCCACTTCGTTGTGCTTGCTCGGCGGATTCATCGGATTGGGCTTCGCGTACGTAATGTGCACCGGT
>DASXHS010000225.1:0-6967 GCA_036488345.1 Candidatus Udaeobacter sp. | reverse complement strand
GCGCGTGGAATTGGCGCCAAATGGCGCATTCAACGTGACCGAGTTCGGCACAGTCAAAAATCCCGAGCAATTCAAGGCTCTTTACGCGTACTCTCCGTATCACCACGTAGTGGACGGAACAAAATACCCTGCTGTCCTAATGATGACCGGCGCAAACGATGGACGTGTCGCGCCGTATCACTCCCGCAAGATGGTCGCGCGCCTGCTTGCTGCGAATAAATCCGCGAACCCGATTCTTTTGCGGACCAGTTCCAGTGCCGGCCACGGCATCGGCACTGCATTGAGCGAGCGTATCAAACAGTCGGCCGACATTTACGCGTTTCTCTTTGGGCAACTCGGGATGACAGGCAAGCGGGGCGACTAGTTTCAACGGCTACGAGCGATTTTGTAACTGATCTCTGGCTTCTCCTGCTTCCAGCATGCGAATGCGTTTGTCGATGAATGGCAAACGGATCGTCAGGGTAACACCCTTACCCTCGCTGCTTTCGATGGAGAGCTCACCGCCATGCTCGCGTACGATGCGTCGCACAATCAACAATCCAAGCCCACTGCCGGCTGCTTTGGTTGTGAAATAAGGTTCAAATATGCGACTCAAATTTTCTGCCGACATGCCGCCGCCGGTGTCGATGAAGCGGACGATCACATGCGTATCGGCCAGATCAGTACGGATGCACAACGAACCGTCGCGGTGCATGGCTTCGACACTGTTTTTGATCACGTTGTAAAAAGCTTGCTTCATCTGATCGCGATCGAGCTGAAGCAATGGCAGATCCGAGCGCAGCTCTTGTTCTACGACTATCCCGCGGTCCTGAAGCTCAGGCGCGAAAAAGCGAACAGCTTCTTCGACAATCGTGTTTACACTTTCCGGCCGCAGTTGCGGACGTGACGGCCGGATGGCTTTCAAGAATTGCGTGACGATGGAATCCAGCCTGTTGACTTCGGAACGGGCGACGTCGATCGATTGTTCGAGCTCCGCTTTTTCATCATCGTGGAGCTTTTGCACACTGCGCTCCATCAGTTGCAAATGAATGTGCAGTGAGTTCAGCGGATTACCGATTTCGTGCGCGACACCCGCGGCCAACAGCCTCAGCGCATTCAAACGTTCCGACTCAATCGTTTGCTGCGCGTTGCGGCGGCTTTCAGTGATGTCGCGCAGGATGATCACATGCCCAACCTCTTCTGCTGTAGCCGTCATCACCTGGTCGGAATCATCCGCCTTCGCTAATGCTGCGGCGGACAAGCCGCCTGCGCGTACAGTAGGTTCGCGCTGTTCCATGACCAGCGGCACAACGTAGAAATTGATGAACCGATTCTGCGGATAGAAGATTTCCATATCGTGGCTGACCGGCCCGCCGCTCCGCGTCAACGATCCCCAATCGAGACCTCCAATGCGTTCGTCCAACCGTTTGCCGATTGCTTCGCGGGCCTCGAGTCCAAATAAGCCGCAAGCCGACTCATTCAGGTAAGTGATTCGGCCTTTCGAATCAGTCACGATGATGCCTTCCTGGATGGCATTGAAAACAGTCTCCAGGAAACCCTTCTCTTGCGCCAGGCGCAGAAAATAATTCTGCACATCTTCCGGCCCGATGCGGCCGAGGCGCTCGATGAGTTTTTCAAGAAAACCCGCTTTCATAAGCTTAGGTCATGGTTGAATCCGCGAATAGTTGAGGCGTTGCAACCGATGCGCTGCCGATTTTAAGTGTTTAATGACTCAACACTTCTACTTCTTCGTGTCGAGCTGGCACTTCCACCGTGAGCATTTCCACGCGCAAATAGTTCAAGACCACCGGCGCGAGAATTAAGCCGGGGATTCCCATGAGTCGTTCGCCGAGGATAAGAGCGATTAACGTGAGCCAAACCGGATTGCGGATCCGGTCGCCGATGATTTTGCTGTTCAGCAAATACTCGAGCTTGTGAATCACGATGAGAAAGATCAGCGCGGAAATCGCCATCTTCAGGGAAATCGTCAACGCGACAAAGACGATGATTGTGTTGCTCAAAAGGTTCCCGACGATCGGCACGAGCCCGCAAAGAAACGTGACCGCAATGAGCAGCGCCGCGTGCGGCATGTGAACGGCCGTGAGGAAGAGCGCCGTCAACGCGGTATTGATGAGAGAAATCGTGATCTGCGCGCCCATGACGGTCTCAAAGCTTCGATAAAAATCGCGGAACCGCCGAGCGACTTGGTCGCAGCAGATGGAGTAAAGATTATTCTTCACTCGATGCGTACCCCGATGCGGGTCCAGCCCGGTTTTGAAAAAGAGACTCGCGGCAGCCACGATTCCAAGGATGCTGAAAACTAAATTCGTGGTCGTCGCTTTGGCTACGTTTGCCACGTTGCGCAGATAATTTGCTTCCTCCCCAAGCGTGCCGATCACGACCTGCCTGAGACTTTCAAAATCACTAAAGGGCAAGTCGATTTGCCTCTTCTGCGCCCATGCGCTGGCCGAAGGAATCGAGGTATCCGCGACATCCGGCAACGCCAGAATAGCTGCCCGGGTAAAATAAATCCCGGCGCCGCCAATTCCGGCTACAGCGATGATGAACAACGCCAGCGCCAGCCATTTTCTTCGCGTGAAGGAATATAGTTGGCGCAACGCAAAATATGAAAACAAGACAACTAACAGCGGCACGCCAAGATGAAGAATCCCCGCCAGAATGATTGTTGCGGCGAGCACTGCGTAAGAAACTCGCACCGGGGTAATCATGACTCAGTCACCCTTTTACTCCATCCGTGCCAGATATTGTCAACCAGGGCGTACAGTGCTGTAGAGTGCGCTGTCCTCAGCGCCTGGGTATTTACGCTACACAAAAATCGAAAATCGCCGCCGGGCGATCACAGGGAACCGTTTCGGACGTCTCGCTCCGCTACTGGCTCCAAAGTCTGGCCTGTTTCTTGTTCAGCGCGTTCTTTCAATGCCGCCTTACGCGAAAGTTTTACGCGTCCTTTATCGTCGATGCCGATGCATTTCACCCAAATCATGTCGCCAATTTTGACTACGTCCTCAGTGCGCTTCACCCGAAAATCCGCGAGCTCGGAAATGTGCACCAAGCCGTCTTTGCCTGGAAAAACTTCGACAAACGCCCCGAACTCCTTCGTCGTGACGACGCGGCCCTGATAGGTTTGCCCGATTTCGATTTCGCGGGTCATCCCGCCGATGATTTCCTTCGCGCGCGCCATGCTCTCGCCAGTCGTTGCGTAGATATGCACTGAGCCGTCGTCCTCGATATTAATTTCGGCGCCGGTTTCCGCGACAATGCCCTTGATGGTTTTGCCTCCGGGCCCGATGAGCGCGCCGATCTTCTCCGGGTTGATTTTAACTGTCTCGATTCGCGGCGCGTATTTCGATAACTCTGTGCGCGGTTGATCCAGCGTGCTACGCATGATCTCGAGAATCTTCGTACGCGCTTCTTTCGCACGTTGAATTGCTTCCGTCAGGATGTTGTGAGCGACACCGGGGAGTTTCAGGTCAAGCTGAAAACCCGTCACGCCTGCGTCCGTTCCGCAAAGCTTGAAATCCATATCGCCATAATGATCTTCGGACCCAATGATGTCGGTGAGCAATTCGTAGCGTTTCAATTGCCCGTCATCGTCGGCCTCGCTGACCAGACCGATCGAGATTCCGGCAACCATGCTCTTCACCGGCACGCCTGCATCCATCAGTGCAAGCATTCCGCCGCATACGCTGGCCATGGACGTCGAGCCGTTGGACTCCATGATTTCGCTGGAAATGCGGATGGCATAACGAAATTCATTCTCGCTCGGCACGATCGGTTCCAGCGAACGCTCGGCCAACGCGCCATGGCCAATCTCACGCCGACCAGGCCCACCTGTCCGCCCGGTTTCACCGACGCTGAACGGCGGAAAATTATAATGCAGAATAAAGCGCTTTGATTGTTCGCCTCCGCCGTACGCATCAATCATCTGTGCTTCTTCAATAGGAGCCAGCGTCGCAAGCGCGAGTGCCTGAGTTTCGCCACGCTGAAAAATCGACGAGCCGTGTGTTCGCGGCATTACGCCCACTTCGCAGGTGATCTGGCGCAAATCCTGATAGCCGCGCCCGTCCACGCGTTGCTGTTTTTCCAGAATGTTGGCGCGAAACATCTTCTTTTCGACAAACTCGAATGCCTGTGAGATCGCAAACGAATCTGCCTCGGGAAATTTTTGGAGAATCGCCGTCTTTGCCTCCTCTCGCAGAGCGTTGATAGCTTTTGCGCGCGCACTTTTGCCGTCAGTGCGCAGCGCCTGTTCGAGTCGATCGCCAGCAACCTGACGGGCGATATCCACCATCTCCTGATTTACGTGGAGCAACTCAACCTCTCGCTTTGATTTACCCACTCTCGAGGCCAGCTCTTTCTGGGCCTGAATCATCTCACGCGCATGCCCGTGCGCGAACTCGAGCGCTTTCGTAAATTCAGCTTCCGGCATTTCCTTTGCCGAGCCTTCTATCATGATTACGTCGTTTTCCGTGCCGACGTAAACAAGGTCGAGATCGCTCTCGGCGCGCTCGTCATGTGTCGGGTTGGCAACCAACTCCCCGTTAACACGACCAACGCGCACCGCTCCGATCGGGCCTGCAAAAGGAATGTCCGAAATAGAAAGCGCGGCGGATGCACCGTTCATCGCGAGAATGTCGGGATCGTTCTGGCCATCGGCGCTGAGGAGGATCGAAATGATTTGGGTATCGTAAAAGTATCCCTTCGGAAAAAGCGGCCGCAAAGGCCGATCGATCATTCGCGAAGTGAGCGTTTCCTTTTCCGCAGGACGACCTTCTCGTTTGAAATAGCCGCCTGGGAATTTTCCGGCGGCTGCCGCTTTCTCGCGGTAATCAACCGTCAGTGGAAAGAAATCCTGACCTTCTTTGATTGCGAGGGCCGAAACTGCACTGACAAGCACAGTGGTATCGCCGCACGTAACGATAACTGCGCCATCGGCGAGCCTGGCGATTTTTCCGGTTTCGATAGATATCTCATTGCCGCCGATTTTGGCGGTGACCTTTTGTTGCATGATTATTCTCCTGGATTCGCGGTTCCAGGCAGTCACCTCGACTGTAGGTTTTAAACCCGTTGTCCGCCGCGGCGGACGCGAAACTAAAACCTAAAATCCAAGGTGATTGCTACGCCTGGACTGCTGATTTTCTCTTTAGTTGGGTTGTGGCTTCGAGCGAACCTGACGAATTGATCGCTGCGGTTATTTCCGAAGGTTCAGCTTCTCGATTACTTTCTTGTAACGATCAGCTTCCGTTTTGCTCAAATAATCAAGCAGACTCCTGCGTTGCGCGACCATTTTGAGTAAGCCGCGCCGCGAAGAGTGATCTTTCCGGTTAACCTTGAGGTGCTCAGTTAGATGCTCAATCCGGCGGGTCAGAAGTGCCACTTGCACATCCGCGCTGCCGGTATCTTGGTCATGTAACTGGAACTCCTTGAGATCCGACGTTTGGTTGCTCTCTGCCATAAACGAAGCGCCTATTGTAGCCGAAGAACCCATCTTGGCAACCGCACAAACCAGCCGCGCCTGCAGCAGTCGGTGTGTTCTTACGCTGGATGTCTTTCCCGTTTGCCGTCGTACCAAAGGCTGAGCTTTGCACGCGAACGGACTCCGCGAGAACCGCGGACGATTACTCCAAAGAATTTGCGCAGAAAATCTTTCGCAGGATACATGCGCAATTTCCGGCCTGACGTGATAACCGGTTCGCGTAGCACTTTGAAACCGCCCAGCTTTTTTAGCTCGAGGGAAAAATAAACTTCTTCACCGGCAAAGTACTGCTCATCGAATCCGCCAACGACATCGAAGTTGCGCCGCGTAGTGAAAAGAAATGCGCCGGCCCCAAGATTGAGGCCGAAATAAACCGACGAAAAACCACGCAACAGCATGCGTCCCCAAAAGGGAATGAAGCCGTCCATCGCCACTCGTGCGCCGCCTCCGGCGTTACCACTTTCCAAGACGGCGATCCCGCCACTCACATGCGCTCGATTGATCCGCGTGTCAGCATCGACGAAGAACAAATGCTCGCCCTGCGCAGCACGTGCGCCTGCATTCCTGGCGGCCGCGATTTGGCGGCGATTAATTGGGATCACCTTTGCTCCCGCGGCCGAAGCGATCTGCGGCGTGGCGTCCGTTGACGCATCATCAACGACGATGATTTCGTATGGCTGCGTCGTCCCAGACGCGGCCTCCCGAATCGCAGTCAGGGTGTTCGAAAGTTCGTGCTCTTCGTTGTACGCGGGAACAATAAATGAAATCATTGGTCTGGTGAGGCGAGCCATATCGCCTGTGATCAACGGACACGCAAGCTGCCAGCTCACGCCACGCTACTTTGTCTGGGCATAAACTAATGAATCGAGGACCTCGCCATCTTTGACGACATTGTTCTTGAGGCGTCCTTCGAAAGCGAAGCCGGATTTTTCCAGCACACGTGCGGATGCTGGATTGTTTGCAAACACCTCTGCGGCGATCCGGCGGAGCGGAAAATTGTCGAAACAGAAATCAACGACTGCTGTCAGCGCTTCCGTCATCACGCCGCGTCCCCAGAACTGCTCGCCCAACCAGTAACCCACTGTCGCTGTATGCCGATACACATCCTGGCCCGGATGAACACCGATCCCGCCGACGGCCGCCTCGTCGATCTCAACTCAAAATTTCATTTCCGGCTGTTCGCTTATGGTTCGCTGCAGGAATTCGTGCGCGTCCTTGATCGTGTATGGATGCGGGAACAGATCGCGTACCGCCAGCCAGATTTTGCGGTTGTTCGCGTGCCTTGCCAACGACTCAGCGTCGCCCGGCCGCCACGGGCGAATGGTGCACCGTTCGAGTAGAAGCTCCATCGGTCACTCGCTACTTGAATTTAATACCGGTTTTCTGCACCTCGCGATAAGGCAAGAGCCACACCAGTGATTCATCGTGAAGATCGACCACCTGAATGCGATTGCCCCATGGATCGCGAAAATCGCAGCGGAACGGCGGCTG
>DASXHS010000142.1:0-11374 GCA_036488345.1 Candidatus Udaeobacter sp. | reverse complement strand
GAATTCGCGCACGATTACCGTTATTTTCCTGATCCGGATCTCGTCCTGATGAAAAGCGATGTGCTGGCAGCCGAGGTGCGAGAGCGCGTGCCCGAGTTGCCAAAGGCGAAGCGCGCACGATTCGTCGCGCAATACCAAGTGAGCCCGTACGATGCTGCCGTGCTGGCGAACGATCTCGAATTAGCGAGATATTTCGAGGCGGCCGCCAAGGGCGCCAAAAAACCGAAGAACGTAGCTAATTGGATCTTGAACGATTTGCAGAATGCGCTCAGCACCGCTGGCAAAGGGATAAACGCATGCCCAATTGTGCCAGACGCGCTCGATGAATTGGTGAACTTGATCGACAGCGGAAAAATCAGCGGCAAACAGGGCAAGGAGGTTTTTGCTGAAATGTTTGCGACCGGAAAAACCGCAACCGCGATTGTGAAAGAAAAAGGCTTGGAGCAACTGAGCGACGTAAGCGCGATTGAAAATTTGTGTGATGAAGTGATTTCGGCGAACCCGAAAACCGTAGCGGATTTTCGAGCGGGCAATGTTGCATCGCTGAATTTTCTCAAGGGACAGGTGATCAAACTATCCAAAGGCAAAGCGAATCCGCAGCTCGTGGGAGAAATTTTGGAACGAAAACTGAAAGAGTAGCTGCAGCCTGTCATTGCGAGCGAAGTCGAGGAATCCCGCGATGTAAGCGTTAGGTAACGCGACGGGATCCTTCGACTTCGCTGCCGCTTCGCTGAGGATGACAGTTGTAGGGCGTTTCTGTGAAACGCCTCTTGTTGGCGTCTGACACAGACGCCCTACAATGGTGGTGTGCGAACCCTTATCGCTCCCGACAAATTCAAAGGCACGCTAACCGCGCGGGAGGTGGCGCAAAACATCGCGAAAGGGCTGCTCGATGTGATGCCGGACGCGGAGATTGAAATCGTGCCGATGGCTGACGGCGGGGAGGGGACAGCGGAAGCGATTTGTGATGCGCGCGGCGGTTCGTGGCTCGAATGCAAGGCGCACGATCCGATCGGTCGCGAGATCGATGCGCGTTACGGATGGATCGACCAGGAAAAGCTTGCGGTAATGGAGATGAGCGAAGCTGGTGGTATGCGGCGGCTTTCGGAAAGTGAACGCGATCCAATTCGTGCGACCACGTTCGGCGTAGGCGAAATGATTTTGGATGCGATGAAACGCGGTGCGAACGAAATCGTTGTCGGTCTTGGTGGCAGCGCGACAAACGATGGCGGTTTCGGCATGGCACGCGCGTTAGGATTTCGGTTTGAATTCGAGCAGGAACACAACCGGGGGCAGATGCGCGTCACTGATTTGGTCGAACTGAAAGGAATCAGGCGTCCGATAAATTTGGTCATGCCTACGATCATTGCAGCGGTCGACGTGAAGAATCCGCTGCTCGGAGAAAATGGCGCGACACGAGTGTTTGGTCCGCAGAAAGGGGCGAGTATCACCGACCTCGACAATTTAGACCGCGCGCTAACCAAACTTGCGGACGTCGTGGCCACAGAATTCGAAATCGACTATCGCGATCAAGCCGGTGCGGGCGCCGCAGGAGGCCTCGGCTTCGGTCTGCTAAGTTTTTGCGGCGCGACAATCCAGCCAGGATTCGAAGTTGTCGCAGAAGCAGTCGGGCTTGAGGCAAAGATGAAAGATGCGGATTTGGTGATTACAGGCGAGGGGAGTCTGGATCGGCAGACGCTCGAAGGTAAAACGCCTGCCGGCGTGGCGCGGCTCGCACGAAAGCTCGGAAAGCCAGTGTTCGCAATTGTTGGCCGCGCATCTGATGACCGAGAACTTCGCGAAGTTTTTGATGGTATTTACCAGAACGCGCGTCCGGGAATGAGCCAGCAAGAAAACATGAAACGCGCAGCAGACCTTTTGCGCGAGAACGCGCGCGAGCTGGCAGCGACATTTGGCGTTGGACTGTAACGGCATTCCGTTGCTGTGAAGCGCCGCTTCAATGCGTCATTTCTTTGCGTTCCTCGGATCGTCCGCGGGATTCACATAATTGATCTGCCACGGGCCGACGCCGTGAAGTTGAATCACTGTATCGCCTTCAGACCACCCCGCGTGTTTCATTCCGGCGGGCCAGTAACCGAAGGAGCCTGTCGGAAGTTTTTTCGCGCTATTGCGATCAAGCGCTTCTCCGGTCGCGAGATAAAGAGTACCTGAAATCACCGTGACGCGCTCAGTTTTTGGATGGGTATGCGGCGCGACATAATAGCCATCAGGGAATTGGAAGCGTACTACGAACGGACCTTCCCTTGTTGGGTCGCCTTCGAGCACAGCCATCTTTGCGCCCGGAGGTAAAGCGGCTGGTCCCGCTTTCCATTCAATGGTTTCAGCAGGGTAAAGACGCATGTCTGCGGAGTGCGTGTCTTCGGCGGCTAGCGGTGCATGATCGAAGAAAATAGCGACGAGAAAAACTGCTACGGACGCGAGAATGGTTTTCATGGACTGATTATTGTTCCCGATTGTATGGAGCAAGTCGTTCAATAAAATCCGCGGTAGTGCTTCGCTGTTTCGACGTAGCTCGATGCCCATCGGGCGATGTCCTTTTGTTCATCCAAACTCAGTTGCCTGCGAATTTTTGCGGGCGAGCCGAGCACGAGTGAGCCGGGCGGGATTTTCATTCCCATCGTCACGAGGGCGTTTGCGCCGATGATGGAGCGCGCGCCAACTTCGACGTCGTCAAGAATGATGGATCCCATGCCGACGAGCACTTCATTGTCGATTTTGCACGCGTGAACAATCGCGGTATGGCCGATGGTGACCAGTTCGCCTACAATTGTCGGGTAACCGGTGTCAACGTGGACGGCAGCATTGTCCTGAACGTTCGAGCGTGGGCCTACGATGATGCGGTTGATATCGCCGCGTAGGACTGCGCCATACCAGACGCTCGATTCCTCTTCCAAAATGACATCCCCGAGCACGGTTGAGCCCGGGACGACCCACGCGCTTGAATGGATCGTGGGACCTTTTTTTAAACGCGCAGCAATGCCCGCATGTCCACTCGGCAGTGTATCTAACTCAATATGCATCGAGCTTTGAACGTCCTATATTGAGAGACTTCGTCCAAGCCAGAAATGAGAGAATTGGATTTCCTTAATGGAATGGTTAGAGCATCATAAGCGCCCGAATGCCTGAATTTCCTCCCGAGCAAGTCACGCCATTCGTGTTCTCCGATCCCAGCGGTAAGCGCTGGCCTCGGCTACGTCTCACTCTGCTAATCGGCGGAGTGCTGTTCTTCGTTGCTCTGGTGCTTTTTGTTCAAACCCTTTTTGTCATCCCAAAGATGAACGTGCCATTTTCGTTGCGGCAGTTGAAAGGCCAATTACGAGCGTTGCAACGGGAAAATCCTGCGGGCCAGGTTTCTCCAGCTTCATTGCTGTGGCAGAAATTTAGCGCGACCCGCCTCGCAGCGAAAAAACTCGCTGGTACAGCGCCAACTCCTTCACCGCGCCCGCGAAAGAAAGCGCCTGATAACGAAGTGCGACTTGCATTCTACGTAAATGGCGATCCGGACAGCTACGCGTCGCTTCAGCAACACGCGGCACAGATTACACATATATGCCCAGAATGGATGACAGTTGTCGATGGGATGGGCAATTTGCAAATCGACTCCGATGCTCGCGTGTCAAAGCTGGCGGCAAGTAAGGGGATTGCGCTGATGCCGCTGCTGACGAATCTCGTTGGCGATACCTGGCAGCCCGAAGCGATTGAGAATCTCGCGCACGGACCGACGAAACGACAGGACGACTTTATTCAGGATGTGCTTACTGTGTTGCGCAACGCCAAGGCTGCGGGCGTCGTTGTCGATTGGCAACAAATTGATCCTGCTTACAAGAACGATTTAACGGGATTCATCGACAAGTTTGCGGACGCGTTGCACGACGATAACAAACAACTCTGGTTGTGCGTTCAACCGGGGCAGGAGCTGGATTACATCGACATCGATCGGCTCAGTGACAACGTCGATCGTTTCGTCGCGATGTTGTTCGATGAAACGTCGGAGGCGGATCCACCGGGACCGCTTGCGTCCCGTTCATGGTTTGAAGGTTGGCTGCATGTCTTGTTGGATGGTTCCGACACAAAGCAATGGATCATTGCAATTGGTAGCTACGGATATGATTGGCCCATCGGCGGCAAAAAGGGTGAGCTGATCAGTTTTTCCGAAGCGATGAGTCGCGCCAAGGACGCGGAAATCGGAAGCGTCCAAGTTCAGGGGCCAAGTTACAGTCCATATTTTTATTTCCAAGATGAGGACACGGAACACGGCGTCTGGTTCCTCGACGCCGTCACTTTTCTCAACCAACTACGCGAGGTGCGCGTTGAGAAGGCGGGGGGCTTCGCACTTTATCGGCTCGGCAGCGAAGACCCAGCACTTTGGGACGCGCTAAACGTGCCACGCGATTTCAAGTTCGATAATCAAACGCGGCAAGCGCTGGAACTGATCAAATCGACGGACACGATAACGGACGTTGGCGACGGTGAAATTGTGACGGTGGACGAGGATCGCACTGACGGATTGCGCAACCTGACTGTGGACACAGACGGCTATCTCACAGCGAAATATGTGAAGTTTGCGGAATTTCCGACGCTGTATCACCAGGGCGCCGGCGGCGAGCATCAGGTCGCAATCACTTTTGATGACGGCCCCGATCCGCGCTGGACGCCGAAAGTTCTGGACATTCTTAAGGCAGCAAATGTAAAGGCCACGTTTTTCGTTGTCGGGGTGAACGCCGAACGATACCCGGCGCTTGTTCGTCGCGTCGTCGATGAAGGCCACGAGATCGGGAACCATACCTATTACCATCCCAACCTGGCACTCTGCTGGCCGGAGCATATCCGCCTGGAGCTGAACGCCACGCAGTTGCTGATCGAAACCATTACGGGCCGTGCGACGACGTTGTTTCGCCCCCCGTATGCCTCCGACACTGGCCCGACGGACCTTAGTGAACTCGCTCCCCTGAAAATCGCGGAAGATCTTAATTATCTGGTTGTCCTTGAGAATATTGACCCGCAAGACTGGGCGAAGCCCGGCGCAGACATCATCCTCCGGCGGATTAAACAACAAAGGCATGATGGCAACGTGATTCTGCTCCACGACGCGGGCGGCGACCGCTCGCAAACAGTGGAAGCGCTTCCGCGCATTTTGGATTGGCTGCATACGCGCGGCGACACCATTGTGCCGTTGAGCACATTGCTCGGAACGACGCGCGATGCTGTGATGCCGCTCGTGCAGGGCAATGGCCAGTCACTTACGCGTATTGTCAGCGGCACCGGCTTCCGCGTTTACCACAGCATCGAAGAATTCCTCTGGGCTTTTATGATCGTGGCGACGGCGCTGGTCGTCATTCGGACGTTAATTGTCATCTGGCTCGCGGCTCGTTTTCGGCGCCTACCAAGAACAAACTTCGCGGGACCGATCAGCATCGTGATCGCCGCTTACAATGAAGAGAAATTAATCGCGGAAACTCTGCGCACGCTTTTCGCCACAGATTACAAGGGCGAAATCGAAGTGGTCGTCATTGACGATGGGTCGACTGATCAAACCGCTTCGGAAATTGAGCGCATTGCGCGGAACGAATCGCGCATTCGATTGTTCCAACAGGAAAATCGCGGCAAAGCGCGCGCTCTCCAACGCGGCCTCACCGCTGCGCACAATAGGATCATTGTTTTCCTTGATGCCGACACGCAATGTCAGCGCGACACGTTGCCGCGTTTGCTCGAGCCATTTGCGGATGAGCGCATCGGCGCAGTGTCAGGTCATGCGAAGGTTGGGAATTTGCGCACGTTCATTGCGCGTTGTCAGGCGCTGGAATATACCTGCGGGTTTAATCTGGATCGGCGCGCTTACAATCGTTGGAACTGTATCACTGTCGTCCCTGGCGCGATTAGCGCCATTCGGAAGGATGCGATCGATGAAGCCGGCGGTTTGAGTCTGCAAACGCTCGCTGAAGACACCGACCTTACCCTCTCGTTACATAGACGCCGTCAACGCATCGTGTATGTGCCCGGCGCGATCGCGTGGACCGAAGCGCCCGAGACAGTGGCCACACTCGCGCGACAACGTTCGCGGTGGGCGTACGGCACGCTGCAATGTCTGTGGAAACATCGCGACATGGTGTTCAACTGGAACTACCGCGCGCTCGGCTGGTTCAGCTTACCCAGCATCTGGTTCTTTCAGATCGTTCTGATCGCCATTACGCCGATGATAGATTTATTCCTGCTGGCTTCTCTGCCATTCGGCGCGTGGAACGCGGTGATGCCGTTCGTCATCACATTCCTTGCGATGGACGTGCTGCTCGCCGCACTCGCGTGTATTTTGGAACGCGAGCCAATCCTGCGCGCTTGGCGCATCTTGCCAATGCGCCTGATCTATCGCCCGATGCTCAGTTACTGCGTCTGGAAAGCAATCCTCCGCGCCATCAAAGGCGCGTGGGTCAGCTGGGGCAAACTCGAGCGTACCGCCAGTGTACCAGTGCGGGCGTAATGGTCTGACGAACCTCAAGAACAAAATAATGACAAGCATACTGGACACCTGTTATCGCTAAGTATGACGTTCTCATAACATCACTTGAGGCCTAACGAACTTACGAGCCATGCCGCAAAACATCGACAGCATTCTTGACGCCGCGGAGCAGCAGGAGGCGAGCGACGTCTTCCTTCAGGAAAACGAGGTACCGCGGCTCAAGATCAATGAACAAATCATTGTGCTTGGGGAAGAACCCCTGTCGCTCGTGGACATCACCGCCTTCTGGCAGGCCTGCGGCGGGAACGCGCAAGGCGACGGCGACATGGATCGCGACAGCGGCTTCGTCTCCCGCACGCATACGCGCTACCGCGTGAGCTTGCACCGCACCATGGGCCGCCTCGGGGCGGTGCTGCGTCGGATCAAGACCAGCGTGCCTGCTTTGAAAGAGCTCGGACTGCCCGATTGGCTCCTGACTGGATGGGGCGCTCGCGAGCACGGCTTGATTCTTATAACGGGACCAACCGGCTCCGGGAAATCCACCACCATCGCGTCCCTCCTTCAATGGATGAACGAGAACCTGGTGAGGCATATAGTGACGATCGAGGATCCCGTCGAGTATCAGTTCACTAGCAAGCGCTGTCATTTTACCCAGCGACAGGTCGGACGCGACACGAGCACTTTTGCGATGGGATTACGGAGTGCACTTCGTCAGGCGCCGGATGTCATTTTCGTTGGTGAGATCCGGGATTACGAGACAGCGTTGACGGCCCTCCAGGCTTCGGAGACCGGGCATCTCGTTGTTTCGACCCTGCATTCGGAGAAGGTTGCCGACACCATGGAGCGCTATTTGAATCTTTTTCCGGCGGAAGACGAGAAGCACGGTGTGAACCTTCTGGCAAACCAACTTTCTGGCGTCCTTTGCCAGAAGCTGGTTCCATCTGCTGACGGAGGCCTGCATTTGCTGGTGGAGCACGTCGAAAATGCGGGTGCCATGCGCGACTGGATCGCGAGACGCGAGCTGCAGAACATTGATCAGTATCTCTCCCGAGGATCGGACCCTGCCGCCGTTTCATTTTTGCAATCGACGCTCAAAGCCCTCAAAGGGAAGATGATTACGGAAGAGACCGCCTTGGCTTCAGTCAGCAATGAATCCGAGTTGCGTCGCGCTATGAGGGGAATCGGCTAGACGGATCTCGGCACCATTTGAATACTTATGAAGAAAGATGACTTGATCGATTTGCTGGTTCTTGCCGCCAAGCAGGGGGCTTCTGATCTTCATTTGACACCAGGGGCGCCACCGGTGATACGCGTCGCTGGTGTCATCAAGCCCCTCGCAGAAGACGCAGCGGTGCTGTCTGCGGAAGATACGAGGCGATTGGTTATCGAAGCTTTGTCAGAGGGACAACGCACGAAGCTGGAAAACGAATGGCAGCTTGACTTCGCGTTGCAAGTTCATGATCTCGGCCGGTATCGCGGGAATGCCTGCTACGTCTCAGGTGCAATTGAGGCGAATTTCCGAAAGATCCCTGCCGAGATCCCGGATCTAAAGACATTGGGACACTCCCCCGTTGTAGATCGTTGGTGTGATGAGGAACGCGGTTTGATACTGGTGACTGGCGCAAGCGGTGAAGGCAAGAGCACAACGCTGGCGAGCATGGCTCAAACGATAGCCGCACGGCGTTCTGTTAACATGGTCAGTATTGAGGACCCGATCGAATTTGTTCACTCGCAGGGGCGGAGCCTGGTAAATCAGCGCGAGGTCGGTTCCGATGCACGCGACTTCGCTTCAGCGCTCAAGAACGCGTTGAGGCAGGATGCGGACGTTATTATTGTTGGAGAGTTGCGGGACCTGGACACGATCCAAACTGCGATTACGGCGGCGGAAACGGGGCATCTTGTGATTGGAACTATGCACACCAACGACGCGCCAACGGCCATTGGGCGAATTATTGATGCCGTTCCCAAAGAAGGTCAGCAGTTCGTTAGTGCCCAACTCGCGTGGTCGTTGTTGGGAGTGGTGTGTCAGTATCTCCTGCCGCGAAGCGGGCAGACAGGCCTGGTTTTGGCTACGGAATTATTGATAGTGAACTCGGGAGTCGAGGCGTGTATCCGGGCCGGGCGGCTTTCGCAGATACCGGGACTGATTCAAATCGGCGCCAAGGATGGCATGCATACCGTGGACGATAGTCTTATCGAGTTGCTTCTGGCTGAACGCATCAATCTCATGGACGCTATGGCTCACGCAAGGGACCCTAATTATGTGAAGGAGGAGTTCCAGAAAGCTTTGAAGTCCCAGCGAAAAGGGTGGTTTGCGGGAATGTTCCGCAAATAAAACGCCGGCCTTATCGCCGTCGGATTTAATCAAACGCGGAAAGCGTTCCGAACAATCATCAATCCGCAATTTTTCCGCGAAGCACCGTGAGTGAATACGGCGGGAGTTCATAGCTTGCTGATGCTTCGCGCGTGAATTGCGCTGGCGGCAGGCTGCGGATTGGGTGGCCGTTTGGACCGTCGTCGTGCCAGGCGTATTGCTGTCGCGAGAATTGGATTACTTCAACTTGGCCGACAAAACTCAGCGGCTGCTTTACGCCGGGAAGATTAAACTGCACCTTGAGCTGCGCTGCGCGTTTAGGATTTTTGTTAATTGCTAGCAGGGCCCACTGCTTGTCCGGGCGTCGTACTGCATACGCAGTTATGGTAGGCCGCGGTATTCCGTGCGCGCCGTTTTTCGTTTCGTTTATGGTGACCGGAAATATTTCGTGCTGCTCGCTTACCGGTTGCATCCATTCTGTCGTGAGGAGCTGAGTAGCGTAGTAAGCGGAGAGACGGTTCAGTTGATTGCTCTTGGGACTTAGCTGAAGCATCATGAGATTGCCCCAGGAACATTTGAGCTCGTCCTGGAGATAGTTTGGCTCGTAGCCGTATAGGTACGGCTTCGCACCGCCTAACGACAGAAACACACCAACCGTATCCGCGTCGAAGAGTGCGCCTTCGATATCAACCTCCGGGCGTCCGCCAAAAACAGAATATCCGTACTCGGTCATGAGCCACGGAATGTCTGCGGCCACTCCGTCTCTGCGCAAGCTGGCCATCATCTCGCCGAGACGCTCTGGGATTTCCAATAGATGCGGCGCAGGATCTGCGCAGAGGTTGTCGAATGGGTAGAACTCGAATGACAAAAAATCAAAAGGGACTTTTGCGCCTCGAATGTATTTGAGAAATCGATTCATCCACGAACGATTCCCGGATGCGTCCGCCCATGTGAGCAGTTGGTCTTCGAAATTTTGCAGGCTCGGGCCTCCGATTTTTAGCGGCGACTTGAGTTCTGCCAAACGCCGGGCAACTCCAGCGTACAGTGCGGCGTAATCCTCTGGCGAAACCCATTGTCCATCGGGTTCTTCGCCCAGCTCGATTCCTTCCAGGCTATAATTCCGACGCAGCAGGTACTGGATTTCAGCGGCAGCATTCTCCGGTGTGTCGTACAAGGCGCCGACCGCAACGAGCACTGGCCAGTTGTTAGTAAGCTTGCTGCGCAAAACAAAATCCAATCCGGGCTGCTCTGTGCTTGGATCAAGATCTTCGGCGCGATGCCAGGGATCGGTAGACGACGTGTAGATAATTGTCTGGCGATGCCGATCGGATGCGTGACGAACGTGATCATGAAATCGTCCATCCTTCCCCATTTTTCCAAAATCGATCTCGCGAATCGCGAAGCCTAACGAATCGCGAATATCGCCGGAACTTTCCGCCGCAGTGTGCGAACTCCGGCTCATTAGGATTCGCACAAACTGAACGGCGCGCGGACGCTCTGCCAGTCGAACTAATTCACTACCACCATGAGCATCAGCGATTGTGCCATTTGCGAACGGCTGCCAGTCGTCGTCATCATCAGACTGCAGATGCATCGGATCGTCGCCGGGCCAGTACTCGACACGATATTGCGTAGCGTACGGCGTTCCCCAATGAATTCGGATCGCATTCACCAATTTTGGTGCGCCGAAATCGATCAACACCCACTGGGGATGAGCATCGTCAGATTCGCCGGTGAAATGTGAATCCAGGTACGGATTACTTTTCCAAAATGAATTCGGGTTTCCGTCCGCGATGCGAGAGTAACCGTCATCGTTTGCCTGATCGATCGTGTTTCCGCGGCGCGGCAACCGGTAGCCATACGAAACGTTGATCGGTTCGCCGAGAGAGTTGTCGGAGGTCCAGTATCCGCAATTGTGAACCGGATCGCTCCACGTGCCCCGCGGATTCCAATGCCATGCTTCGCTGCCCAGCTCGGTGCGCAATCGATATGTGAGTGGCCCGAGCCCGGCCGTTAACATTTCTGTGATATTCTTGTCCGTGAACATTAGGGCACATTCGCCTTTCTCGTGACCGTCGACCCCGCCGCCCAACGCTTCTGTTGGGACCAACCGGTTTACGGGATGGTCTGCCGACACAACGGCGGAAATTACGGACGCCTTTTCGACTCCGAATGTTGGCGGAGCGAGGGTTAGTTGGATGGCGACCGAGATGATCGTGGCATTGCGCAGCCAGTTTTTTTCGAGAAACGCGCCTGACCGCGATTTATTCACGGCGGGGTATCTAACCGTAGATGGATAAGAATGAAAGCCTGGTAGGGACGGCGCGCTGCGCCGTCCGGACGCCGCAGCGCGGCGTCCCTACCTTCTATCGCTGCGCTTTTTCTAATTGCTTCTTTACCGCAGTTTTTTCGCGGCGCACGTCGCTCAGATGGCTCTGAAAAAAGGGTAACTCGGACTTTTGCGGATTCGGCTGGTGACGCACAGACTTGCCCTGCCGGTACTCAGGCCCGGGTTGTTTCGCCTGACCGATCTGGCGAAGCAAGTCATCTTCCTGTTTCTCAAGCTCGCCGTAGCGGGTTTGCAA
>DASXHS010000083.1:0-10440 GCA_036488345.1 Candidatus Udaeobacter sp. | reverse complement strand
GTTTCGTTTTCATATGAACGGGATTCTGGCTCTTTTCTTCTTCAGGCGAAACGATAAAATTATGCGAATTGTGCCATAATGACGGGCGACCGTTCCGCGATCACCCAAATTTATCCCGGCAAGAGAGTGCAATGATAACCTCGTCCATACTTTCGCCCTCAGATTGCTCCCCGCAGGCCTTAGCCGATTTTGAAAACATGGTCACCAAATACGGAACAGTCGATCCAGAAGGCTTAACGCAGCGTATTCGCGACGCTTCTCGACTGTTGTTTCTAAGGGGATCAAATGGACAAGTCGTTGCAGTAGGTGCGTTGAAACGCCCTCAGTTAAGCTATCGGCGTAAGGTGTTCGCGAAAGCGCGAGCAACCACCCCATCAGATGAATATCGTGTCGAGTTGGGCTGGGTAGCTGTCGCTAGGTCACACCGCGGGCGAGGCCTATCGCGTCGTATTATCGGTCAGCTAATCAGTTTGGCCGCGAATGAGAATCTTTTCGCAACGACCCGGGCAGATGAGCGAGCAATGCGCTTTGCGGCTGATTGCGGGTTTAAGCCCGCAGGTTATCCCTATCCGAGCGGCAGCGGCTACGATCTTGTTCTATATCTTCGTAACGCCGAGGAAACCAAACAAGCCGTGCTTAGGGATGAGTAGACTCCCGGCTGAGCTATTGCCCCCTCTTGATGTCCAGGCTGTGAATTGTCCGTTGAAGTTCTTCGCCACTAACCCGTACAATGTTGTTGGCGCTAGCTTCTCCCGCCCAGGCCCCACCGTCATCAACTTCAACCCAGCGGCCTGGCAAACGACTTCCCGTAAACGCCGGTATCCAAACCCTGTGTATACCTTTCTTTACGGTTACAGATGCGCGTGTTTGAGTGAGATCGAAGTTAAGTTGTGTCGTCTCACCTGGTTCAAGCGTCGTATTATTGATGGAAGTCTTTAAGGCACCATTCACAACCAATGTCACTCGGTAAGTGCCCGCCGCGAGACTTTTGAGAATGTAACGACCGTTCTGGTCTGTCTTAGCGGTCGTGAGCAACCTGCCGCCATTCTCTACTTCAATTCGAACATCCACGCCTTGAATGGGATGTCCCCTGGCATCCTTAACGACCCCTTCTAGCACGGAGTTAGCGGCCGTGGCGCTTGTGACGAAGAGCATGATTCCAACGAAACCAATCCCAAGTGATTTGATAAACATAACAAATCAGAAACGCGAATCTGGCAAAGAGCACAAGATCCAGTTAGCGAATTTAGGTAAGGCCAGTTTGCGTCGCTATCGGGCCTCGTGGCCTCGATTGGATGACAGTTGTTGCTCTGGCAAACGTGATCGATGTTTCTATGATGGAGACGGAAACTCCACAGTAAATCGCAGAACAGGCAAGGCTGGGTTATGTCGCGTAGGAAATTGCTTCCGAAAAAGAGACGGCGACGTTCAATCATTGGGTTCGAAATGATTCGGCTCAACCGTTCCGCCGCCGAACCACTGCATGATCAACTATACCGGCAAATCCGGGATGAATTGCGATCGGGCAGTTTCACTGACGATGCGGGTCGGATTCCTTCGTCCCGGATCCTTGCTGCGGACCTGGGCATCTCGAGACTAACAGTTAACCTCGCATTTTCGAAGCTTCACTCGGAAGGATATCTGCGCTCTAAGCCAAGATCGGGAACGTTCGTGGCGCATCCACTCCCCGAAAGCTTTTTGACGGCTGACAAACCGAAAGCAATGCCACAGGTCGAGCAGCGACCCCGCATTTCCGGCCGGGTGAGAGCGATTCCAGATCAACGCGTAGGCAAACAGTTTGATCTCGGAGCCCTGGACGCCAGCGCAGGTGTCTCGCTAGTTCCCGGACTTCCAGCCACCGATGAATTTCCCATCGACATTTGGGAACGGCTCAGAGCGAAGGTGCTCGCCCAAAAGGGTGCCCACCTGCTACGCCATGCATCGAGTCGTGGCGACGCGGATCTGCGCAAAGCAATTGCCACTTACCTGTGCGACTTTAGAGGCGCACGCTGTCATCCAGACCAAATCCTGATCGTGGGTGGAATGCAGCAGGCGATGCTGATTAGTGCCATGGCGCTCGTGGATGCGGGCGAGCCGGTGTGGATCGAAGATCCAGGTTTTCATCAGGCCCGGAGAGTCTTTGTGTTAGCAGGCGCTAGAGTCGTTCCGAAGCCGTTGGATGAAGAAGGAATAGTGATCGCGCCATCGGCAAAAGAAAAACGCCCGAAAATCATCCATGTAACACCTTCGCATCAGTATCCGCTCGGCATGACAATGAGTTTCGATCGCAGGACGGCACTCCTCGATTTTGCCCGTGCTCGCAATGCATTCATTTTTGAAGACGACTTCTACGCGGAGTTCCGCTTTGCCGGGCCACCGCTTCCTTGTTTACAGGGAATCGACAATTTCAGCCGGGTGATTTACGCGGGCACGATGAGTAAGATTCTTTATCCTTCCCTGCGGCTGGGCTACCTGGTTGCGCCGGAACAGTTGATCGATTCGTTAGTCAAAATCCGCAGCACAATGGACCAACACTCATCGCCGATTGATCAGGCCACGCTTGCGCGTTTCATTAACGACGGATTTTTCCTGAGCCACATCAGACGGATGCGGAAACTTTACGCCGAGCGACGAGAGTTTTTCATGAAAGAATTTAACAAGCTGCTAGGTGATCGATTCACTCTTCAGATTCCAGAAGCCGGACTCAACTTCGTTGCCTGGCTTCGATCCGAAACAGATTTCGCGAAAGTCGCACGCGTCTGCACTGGCATCGGAATCAAACCCTCACCGCTCTCATTTTATTGCATCGAGGCGAAGCTTAAGCCCGCGTTTGTTTTTGGTTTTGCTGCCTGGACGCCCGCGCAAATTCGAGAAAGCCTTCTGAGGCTTGCCTGTGCGCTCAGGTAACAACGAGAATCTTAGTCTTTAGGCCCGCGTGTTCCGGACAACTAAGGCAGAAGAAGGGCCAGATCTAAACATTGGCGAACGGGCTGACGATTCACAGGAAGTGCTATGGGGCAGGCTGAACGCGCGCAGAGTGGAGAGCGCACGTCCTCGCCGGGACAACACCCTATGGCAACGACAAGGAAACGTGCGCCCCCAATCTGCGGCGTCCTAATTTTAGTCCTCGGTAATCAGACCAAATAGACCATGCGCTTCGTCGGCGATTCCAGCGGTGAAATAGACACCGTTGCCGAGAGGGAGAAGATCCCACAAGCCATCAAATTGGAGTGGCGTTCCATCGGCGCGCATGAGCGTCTCGATGAAATTGCCCGTCATCGGATCGTAAACGTTAATCAATCCATCACCGAAATTGCCGACCCAAAGTTCATTGTCCACCAAAGCGAGTCCCCATGGCGCATTGAGATTGCCATTTGGGACTAGGCGCCTGAGGAAATTACCGCTCGTGTCGAACACATTGACGAACCCAAAGCCGGGACCAGGAACGTCATCGTGCTTCGCATGATCCTGCTTTGCATAGGTCACAAAAATTTCGCCATTGAAATTCCGGATACCAAACGGCGCGTAACCAGCCGGAAGGTTGGGATCGGTGAAGCCGTTGGGAGTAACCTGATGAAAATTCTCATCGTAGGTTTCAACCTGGCCACTGTGGAAATTCGACACATACAGGAAATTGTGATTATTGGCGACGCCGAGCGTTGCACCTTTATAAACGGCGCTGTTAACACCGCGGTTCGTGCCGTTATCGACGGCGATAATAGCGTTTGTCGGATCCACGGTGGGGTTCCAACCTGAAATGGAACCATCTTCACTGACGAAGATGAAACGAGCGGGCGCCGAGGTTCCATTCTTGGTCACCGGGAAAGATTGCGTGGTGTTAGATACAACGCCCGTAGGATTCCCTGTTCCTCTGTTCTGCTTGGCTGTCGGAATGGTCACTACCAGCGAAAGGGCTGTGCCATCCTGATGGTAGAGTGTTGAAACCCCCGTGCCGTTGTCGCTAACCCAAATGATGCCATTTGTGCCATTTGACGAGGCTGCCATGCCCCACGGATTGACCAGGTTTGGATCGGTATGCTGCGCGACGCCAGCGATGTCAGATTGGAAGTTCGTCCACGAGTAAGTGTCCGCACGTGCAGATGCGACCGTGAACATCGCTCCTCCCAATAAGAGCAGAACGATTTTTGTATAAGCATAAGTTGTTTTCATAGGTTTAATGTTTTTCGTAAATACATTGCAGTACTCGGGGTCTGCTGCCGTGTCGGAAAAGTAACGCGGTTGTTACCTTTCAACGTGCTGGTCGTGTGCGATACGACGTGATTTGCTCGAAACGAAGATGTCGAGTGCGGGGAAGATTGTAAAAGGTCGCCGTTTGCGCGGCAATCCGGAGTGTACTCAGCGCGCCGTACGTTATCGCTTTGAGAGCGTGCGAACGTAATTTACCAGGTTCCAGCGATCTGTTTCGGAGAGTCGTTTGCCGTATGCCGGCATTGGTTTTTTACCGGTTGTAACCTTCCAGAACAGGGCTCCGTCAGATTCGGTTGCTACCTTTGGATCGGAGAGTTTCGCCGGGTGGATATTTAGTTCAATCACGGCCGGTCCGTCCGCATCTCCGGTTTTTCCGTGACACATCGCGCAGGTTTTCGAATAGATCTTTTGTCCGGCAGCGAGTGAAGGTTCGGTGGCGGCAACGGGATTCTTCTTTTGCGCCTCTGCTGCAGGAGCGCTCCATTTCCCTTTCGATGGTTCTTCACTTAGGGCAACGAGCGCTAAGGCGACCAAAACTGTCAAAAATACAGCTACGTTCAAGCAAAAACGCGATTGGAAAATCATAGCAAGGGCGACACAGAATTTTTCGATGTTAAGTTAGTATTCCGGATCATCATGCAGGCTACTGCGTCGTAAAGGTCCTGTCGCTACCCATTCTGGTGCCGCCGGCGTTCGTGGCTGTCATCCGAAAATGGTAAGTAGTGTGCGGGGTTAAGCCGCCGACGTTGGCGGCGATGTTTCGGTAAGTGTTCCCGGTTTGGGTTTGCATAGGGGTCGCGGACCCGTAACTGGCCGTGGTCCCATATTGGAAAAATACAGTCGTAGTCAGCCCATGCGGATCGAGCGCGCCATTGAGAGTCCCTGAAGATGTAGTTACATTGGTCGCCCCGTTAGTTATGACGACAGGAGGCCCTGTCGGAGTAAGCGTGGTGAAGGTCCCGTCGCTGCCCATTACAGTACCGGCTCCGTTCGAAGCTACAACCCGGAAATGGTAAAGTGTGTTTGCAGCTAAGCCTGTGACGTTTGCGCCGACAACTTGGAAGGTGTTTCCGGACCGATTCTGAGGAGCGGTTGTGAGTCCGTAACTCGGCGTAGTGCCATATTGGAAATGAACACTCGTAGGTAATCCATGCGGATCGAGTAAAGCATTGAGCATGGCTGAAAAGGTCGCGATAAATGTCGCCGGATTAGTTGTCGCGACAGGCGACCCGGTCACACCTAGCGTGGTAAACGTCCTGTCGCTACCGGACCTTGTGCCGGCGCTGTTGGTCGCCACAATTCGGAAATGATACACGGTGTTTGGACTTAACCCGCTGATGTTGGCAACGATATCCTGATAAGTATTCCCAGTTTGAGTCTGCATTGGAGTGGTGGATCCGTAAGCGGTCGTGGTTCCGTATTGGAAGGAGACCGTCGTGGTTAGTCCATGCGGATTGAGTGATCCGTTGAGCGTAGCTGAGAAACTGGCGATTAACGTCGCCGGATTCGTTGAGGCGACCGGAGGTCCCGTCGCTGTAAGTGTGGTAAATATCCTGTCTGGCCCAAAGCTGGTACCGCCATTATTGTGAGCGACAATTCGGAAATGATAAGTGTGGTTTGCGAGCAAGCCGGCAATCATAGCACTGACAGGCCGCGTTGTGTTACCATTCTGAGTCTGCATAGGAGTAGTGGATCCATAGCTCGTCGTAAGACCATACTGGAAGGAGACCATCGTGGTCGCCCCACGCGGATTGACCGAACCGTTTAGAGTGGCTGAAAACGCAGCCACTTTAGTCGCAGGATTAGCTGTAACGACCGGAGTCGGTGTGGAGGTGGGCGCGGGTGTAGGTGTAGGTCTAGGTGTCGATGTTGGCGTCGGCGTGGGCGACGCACTAGCCACCACGACTGTGCCTACCATGCCGCAGCATCCACCGTGCGGAACGCAGTAGTACGGAAACGTTCCGGGACTATTAAAAGTGTGAGTGAAGGTCGCTCCCTGATTATGAATTCCCGAATCCCAGATACCGCTTGGCTGCCCCGGGGAGCCTGAAGTTGTGCTGTGGCCGCTCGAACCCCAGGTCCACGTCACCTGATCACCTGGATGAATCGTGATAGACGAAGGTGAAAATACCAAATTACCATCGGGGCCAACAGTGACGCCAAATGTCGTCGCTTTTGCGATTTTGGGACACAAGATAAACGAAGTAGTCGCGATTACGACTAGTGTAAGACGCCAGGAAAAGATTCTCATTGCAGTTCTGTTCGGTAAAATTCAGCGGATCAGCGCCGTGAAAGTGCAGTTGATATGTCACTGGCCGCAATGTCGCAAAAGTAACGCCGTTGTTACCCGAGATGTCCGCCAGCGGCACGTTTGGCGCTTCGGCAGCGTCGCTACACCCCGGCTGCACTGGGACAATCAGCCTCGCCGTTGCGAGTTCGTCCCACGATGAACAGGAATTTTGCCTTCGGGGCGGCCAATGGTGTAGCCGACATGGCGAATGGTCTGAATCAACGGAGGTTCACCAAGTTTTTTCCTAAGCCGGCCTATGAACACTTCAACCAGTTTGGTATCGTATTCGTGCGCGTGCTCCCACACGCGTTCACACAACTCCGTGCGCGTGAAGACGCGGCCCGGTTCTCGCATTAGCACTTTCAACAACATCAACTCGCGTGGAGAAAGCTCGATCCGCTGCGTATTTCGATGAACGTCGTGCGTGGATAGATCGAGCGTGACGTCGCCGACGCGTAAACAGATTACTGGTTCCTCCGGATACCTGCGGCCGAGCGCGCGGACGCGTGCGACGAGTTCACGCATGGCAAATGGCTTCGGCAGATAATCATCGGCCCCGAGTTGCAAGCCGGTTACTCGATCTTCGACGGCACTGCGGCCCGTCAGCAACAGCACACGACTGGCAAGATGTTGCTCGCGCAGGCGCCCTAACAATTCGAAACCATCGATACCAGGGAGGCGAACATCGAGCACGATTAGATCAAAAGACCCCTTGCCAACCGTCTCCAATGCGTCTTCTCCACAATGAACGGTTTTCGGATCATGACCGTCCTCGGTCAGCGCTGCGGCGATTTGCCGCGCCACCGGAAGGTCATCTTCAACGATCAGAATTTTCACAAGTTTATCGGCAACATTGGATCATTAGAAACGGACGGTAAACTGTGCAGCCAGCAAATGGTTGTCCTCGCCGGGAGAAGTTGTTTCATGCTGGTAACTGTATTGCAATTTTAGCTGCGCGTGCGTGGTGAGACGGTAGGTAGCGGCGACGTCGATTCTGCCAAGGTCTGGACTCCAGTGTTCTTTAGCGCCATAGCCATTATTGATTGTGTTGAATAGTTGCTGGTTCCAACGAACAGCGCCAAACAACTGCGGCGTAAATTTGTATTTCGCTTCGACGTAATAAGCAAACGTGTCCGCGTCTCCCACATTCGGGACTTCAAAACGCGCTTCATAAAATTCGGCCCACAATTGCAGGTGATGCGATGCGAAGCTGATATCTTGTCCCATGACGAACTCTCGATAGTCGCTGATGTCTCGACCCGGTGGCAGCGACGATTCCGCTTCCCGACGAAAATATGGGCCCTCACTGCCAGAGAATCCTAAATTCCAAGCTTCGTTAGGCCGAAATCCGATTCGGCTGCTAAAAGTTGGATTTTCAAAGCCATTCTGGGTGATATACCAGGATTCGGGACGCGAGGAGAGTGACGCATTCTTCATTTCGACTGCGTAATCAAAGCGACCCAATTGGCCGGAAATAGAAATCCCGCTGGCGTAGTCCGGTCCCCAGATCACTGGATTGAACGCGTACTTTCCCTGGGAGTGAGGTGCATAGATGAAATAAAGAGGTGAGTAGGGGGCGTACTTATCCTGAATGGCAGTCACATTTTCATAAACCAACGGCGCGCTAATAAACGGATTGTCCCAGGGTAAGTGTCGTGGGACCCAGTTGCCGACGACGGTCGCGAATTTGCCGACCTGCAACGTAAAACGTCCGTCCTGCCATGGGGTGATTCGAAGCGCATACTCGTCCAAGCGAACCTCGGCGCCGTTATCGCTCGGATCAAACCCCCGATCCAGTCGCGCTTGCGCGAAGAAATACACTTGCGAGCCCGCTTGGGCGTCTAGAAACAGCGTGAGACGCGGATCAAACAGATTGTCGGTTTTCGAATTAATGAGCCCGGGCGCGGGCTGTTGGAAATTATAAAATTCCAGATCGACTGTGCCGCTCAATCGCGCGCGAAAATTATTCTGAAACCCGGAGATCGTCAGTGTGCTATCGAGCCGGTCGAGAGTATCATCGATGTCGAAAGCGCACGCTGTGCACGCAAAAATGCACAGGCTGAAGATCTGCGCTTTCATGTAACTGCATTAACACCGTTTGCGGCGGAAAAGCGCACTTCGAATTCCGTCCAATCCTTTTCCGAACGCACCAGGCGCAGTTCACCGCCATGCAATCGCGTCAGTTGGCGCGCCAGATTGAGGCCGATCCCGTGACCCGATGCGGCCGAAGGACTAGAGCTGTGATGGAATCGTTCGAAGATATTTTCACCCGGCGGAATCGTACGGCCAGTGTTTCCGATCGTGAGCATTACGTCTCTGCCATTGCCAGTTGCGCTAACCCGAATTCGTCCGCCCGCACGATTGTACTTTCGCGCGTTCTCCAGAAGATTTTGGATGATTAGCGACATGTAACGTTTCTCGCCAGCTACAAAAAGTCCGCGCGGAAATTCCTTTTCAATCTTCACGTCCGGGGATTCGGGCAACGCACCGAGATCATCCAGCCATTCATCAACCAACTGACTAAGATTCACGGGCGACGATGCGATTTGCAGGTGGCCGGCATCCATCTGCGACAGCAAAAGCAAATCCTCAATAACGCCGGTTAACCGACGCGTCTGATGAAGCAGAGTGGACAACTCCTCGTAGACTTCCGGCTTAAATCCTTCGCGTGCCAGCAGTGATTCGAGACCGATCCGAAGGATCGTCATCGGGCTTTTCAGCTGATGTGACGCGTCGGCTGAATATCTGGTGGATCGCTCCAGTTCCTCCGTGGTCGATGCCAGCGCGGCCTCGGCGCGTTCTCGTTCTGCGCGATTTTCTTCCGAATCGAGCGCCAGTTGCTTCACGGGAGCGGACATGCTGCGCGCCACGAAATGACTTGCGACGAATCCGCCTAACAATAGAAGCGCACCGGCGCCTCCAATTTGCCAGCGCAGGCGATTCAATTGTGCCGTCCACGAGGCGAGAGGATACAAAAAAATTTCGTACGCGGGTGGAAACAGCGACCCCGGATTGAGCCGTTTATGAAACAACAGCTGAGGCGCGCCAGCCACTTCCACACGAAAATAGTTTTGCTCTGAATCAGACTTGGCCAGGACAGGCGTTATCTTCCGGTTGAGGGAGCTTTGCGCGGAGGGCGCAAGCGCCGGCAGATGCAAGTGGCCATCTACCCAGATGCCACTTTGCATTCCGGTGTTTTTGTTTGCGACTTCGAGTGGCTTGAACCCGATCACGAGCGCCGAAACCAGCTCCCCAGTGTCGGTGGAGAAGATCGGCACGGCTATTACTTCATGAATATCGCCAGCGGACTGGATATACCCGACCTGTTGCGTGTCGGGCAATTTTTTGAGCGAAAGTTGAGCTTCTGTCGCTGCGTCGAGTTCTCCTACATCCGAAGGATTGGGCGGCTTGATGACTGCGCCGGTGTCGTCGAGAAAGCGATAAAATCTCGCGTGAAGAGATCGTGCTGCTTGGTCCGCAGGCGGTTCCTCGCCTTCCATAAGGTCGCGCAACTCGTCCTTTGCGGTGGGATACAGAAGATCGATTGCGTCGTCCTCGATCGCAGCGTGGATCCGCGGTTTGGCTACGAGTGTGTTGCAGCGGTCGGCGAGCGAGGCGTGGCGCAGTTCCTCGATTTTGTGCGTAGACGAAAGCTCGGTCTGAAATGCCTGTTGCAGGTTTCGCTCCGCGTCGGCGGTGACTCTGCGCTGTGCCAGATAAAACCCGAACGCAGTCAAAGTTGCCACGATAACCATGATTGCTGTGAACAATCGGGTGCGAAAGCTCGCGACCTCTTTGCCTCTCGTCGCAATCGCGGCGCTCATGGCAAATCAACGTGCAGCGTTTGACCGTCCTTCAAGTCGACTGACTTTTCGCGCGTAGTTCTACTGTCGATCCAAGCCCTCAGTGTGTAGTGACCTGCCGGAAGTTTATCTAACCGA
>DASXHS010000046.1:0-6534 GCA_036488345.1 Candidatus Udaeobacter sp. | reverse complement strand
TTTTCCCTCATTCTACAAATCATTTTGGAACTTCGCGTCCTTTTTCCTGTAGGAATTAGTGAATCATCATATCTTATATTCAACTATGTTTATTAAATCATTGCAGATCGGGTTAATGGGGTTTCTCCTTTGTGCTGTGAACGCGTGGGCGGGACCAGCAAGCATTCAGGGCATCGTTAAGGACGCCCAGGGAAAGGCAATTAAAGGGGCTGATGTTCGGGTTGAGTCGCAAAATGGCAAGCAACTCTTCAATACCGTCAAGACCGATACACACGGTCGCTACATTTCACAGGGTTTACAGCCCGGCACTTATCGGGTTTCGCTCGTAGTCAATGGTGCAGTGAAGGCTGCCATTGGCAATACGAAAACCAGGTCAGATCAGGCAACACAACTGAACTTTGATCTGAAACCCGTGGCGACAGGGCAAGCAAGCACCGAGCAAAAGAAAGGGAAGCACATGGTCTGGATGCCGCCGGCTACAGGCACTCATACGGGTGGTCGCTGGGTCGAAGTTTCCGACGGGGCAACAGAGGCCGGTACTTTGAACGTGAAAAGAGCCAGCGGGGAACAATTGCAGCGTGAAATGCACAGCATGGGCAACCCAAACACGGGCAATTAACTTCGCCGACGCAGGTCAACAGTAACGCAACACAGACTCAACCTGTCGTTTGCGTCACTTCATATAACGAGTTTTCAAAATCAAGCGTCGGCTCCTGTTACGCCGTAGCCTTCTGCGACGACGGGTTGGCCCTCAGAAATATCAACTTGTCGTGATGTAGCCTTCTTCGCCATGTTCATTGATATCGAGGCCTTGCCGCTCGATCTCAGGCGGAATCCGCAAGCCGATTGCTGCTTTCACAAGCGCGCCAATGAGAGCGCTTCCCACGATGGCCAGCGTGATCGTTATCACGATTGCTTTTAGCTGCTCGATCCAGAGCGTGTGACCAACAATTCGTGCCAGGCCGTTTTGCGTCGCTGGATTGAGCAAGCCGGCGGTGCTTAGCGAAAGATTCGGATTCACGCTTGCCGTCGCAAAGATGCCGGTGAGAAAGGCGCCGAGCGTTCCGCCCACAGCGTGAATACCGAACGTATCAAGCGCATCGTCATAGCCGAACCAGGATTTGAGTTTCGTGCACGCAAAAAACGGAACGATTCCGGCAGCAATCCCGATAGTTACCGCGCCGCTCGGCCCCACATATCCGCAAGCCGGTGTTATGACGACCAGCCCGGCCACCGCACCAGAGCAAAACCCGAGCACGCTCGGTTTACCCCGCAAGGCATACTCGAGCATGGCCCATGTGAACGAGGCAATCGCCGTCGTAAGTGTGGTACTCGCGAACGCGTTTGCCGCGATTCCATCTGGCGCTAGTGCGCTACCCGCGTTAAAGCCATACCACCCTACCCAAAGCAAACCAGTTCCCACCATGCAAAGCACCATGCTGTGCGGCGCCATGATTTCCTTTCTGAATCCGAGCCGGTGTCCAAGGAGAATGCACAGCACCAGCGCTGACCAGCCTGAGCTCATGTGAACGACGGTCCCGCCCGCGAAATCGATCGCGGTGATTTTTGCGTTGGGGTTCCACACACCGTTCATCCAGCCGTCAATTCCCCACACCATGTGCGCGATGGGGAAATAGACGACGAACATCCAGATGCCTACAAAGACAAGCACCGCAGCGAACTTCATTCGCTCTGCTACGGCGCCCACGATTAAAGCCGGCGTAATGATCGCGAACATCAGTTGATACATCGCGAAAACATTCTGCGAAACCCAATAGGAATAGTCAGCGTTCGGTCGCGCATCGACGCCGTGCAGAAACGGAAACTCTAATCCGCCAAGAAATGGACACCCGCGCGAAAAAACGAGCGAGTAGCCCACCGTCCACCAAAGTATGGTGACTAGTCCGGCTATGCCGAGACATTGCGCCAGCACCGACAGCACGTTTTTTGCCCGGACCAGCCCGCCATAGAAGAGCGCCAAGCCCGGTAACGTCATAAAAAGCACCAGCGCGGCGCACGTCATCATCCATGCGTTGTAACTTGGACCAGGCGCAGCGATCTTCGAGCTGCTCGCCGAACCGATATCTACCCCTCGCGGCGAATTGGTTACGTAGGCTTCAAGATCAGCTACGCGTTGCTCGAGCGATGGCGTAACCGTGGGCACCGACGGTTGAGCAAACAGCGGAGATACGAACGCAATGATTCCGGTGAGCAACAAGACCCGCACCATCACGCATGTCGGTTATAAGCACGCGAGTTGCTAGCGACAAGAAAATACCATTACAATTCTTGCCGCAACTGCGCTGCAGCATGCGCAGTTCTCAAAATGTTTGTTTTTAGAGGCGTCTTTGTCTGGCGCCGACGTCAAAATGAGACTGTATGTGGAATCATTTCGCGGGGAGACGATTGAAACGAAACGTGCTGAGATACGTCACCAGTGTCCTCGTCGTCATCATCACCCTGGTCATCTGCATCGTCCGTATCGGCTTCGTCCGCGTTCTCTGTGTCGGATCGCGGCCTGACGGTGGGCATATCATTTTGTTGTAGTCGGTTGTAACGTTCACGCACGTCGGCCGGCATTTTGTCGAGGTCTTCCTTGGTTTCGACTGGACCACTGAAAAGCAATTTGCCTTGCGGATCCTTCACTGTGAGCAGTTTTTTCCCGTCGACATTCGCCAATTTGAGCTCGCCTTTGTCGTCCGAGAAAACAATCTGCGCTTTGCCTAGGTCGATCTTGCTCGTCTTGACCGCTCCGTCGTCTTCAAAAAAGATCCGAAGCTGGTCGGCTGCACGACGCGCATCGTCACGCGCACGTCTGGCAGCTTCGTGAGCTTGTGTCACCGCGTCGCGGATAATGCCACGTTGATCGCCCAATTGCTCTTTCAGTTGTTCCTTGAGGTCCCGCATTTGCCCGTCGAGATCGCCGGCGGCATCGAAATCCCAATTCCAGTCATGATTACCCCCGGGGAAGGCACCGCGCCGCTGCGACACTTCTTTCCTGACGAGTTTAGCCGTAAGCTTTTGCTCCTGTCCCTTGCGCAAGACAGTGAGCGTTACTTCCGTTCCTTCGGGGAAAGTTTGTAACAGCTTTCGCAATTGACTCGGCTCGATCAGAATTTGGTCGTTTAACAATTTGAGGATGTCGTTCTGTTGAACGCCAGCAGTTGCAGCGGGGCTGTTCGGCTCGACATAATCGACAACCAAGCCAAAGCCTTTCGCCAAACCAAGTTGGTCGCTCACAACAGTTGGCACCTGCGATGTGTCCACACCGAGATAGGTAACAGGAACCTTAGGCCCTTTTTCATGATGACCCGGCATCCCCGGTTCGTGATGTCCTGGCATTCCTGGTGGATGCGGTGGTTGCGGCGGTTGTGGTGGCGCAGGTGGTGTTTGTGCGAATGCTGCGATCGGCAACAACGCGATGATTGTGATTGTGAATACGGATTTCATTTTCATAGTTTGTTTTGTTAACATCATTGACCCGAGACTGGGATAAGCACCACTTCCTCGCTGGGATAGGAGACACGGAGGGATGCACCCGTTTCCGGATTGCGCCACCGCCAGGTCTGTTGCGTGCGATAGCGAACACGTCGCACCGGTCGTTCTGAACCGTCAGCAAAATGCAAACCTTCATCCCGCGCGTTATAAACAACGTTCATCCCACCGGCAGGAATGAACTTGCTGGCAGGTATCGATCGTTCCGTCCCGAGCGGAGCTGGTCGGGTTTCGGGCGCAGGCGAATTTTTCGCGACGGTTTGTTGCTGGTCGTGCCGACGTTCCATCGTAACGGCTGCGAACAAAATCAAAATCGCGGCAGCAGCGAGGCCAAAGCCTAACGACCACCAATTGTACGGCGTTTCTGTCAAACGCCATCGCGTCCGTTTGGCGTCTGACACAGACGCCCTACAATTTTTGAGTCCTTCCGCTACCCGCTCGAAAAGCACTGGCGACGGCTGTGTCGGTCGCAGCTTTTTTAGTTCCTTTTCAAGCTCGGAAAAATCGTTCATTGCGGTTGCAAAGTTTTCTTCAAATTGATCAAGGCATAGCGGTACCGCGATGCCGCAGTATTTTGTGAAATTCCCAGCGCGCCAGCGATCTCACTAAATGTAAGGTCGTTCCAGATCTTCAAAACCAGTACCTCCCGCTGATCACGCGGCAAAGATTCCACTGCAGCGGCCAGCGCCGACTGCGTGTCATCTTCCAATTCAAAATGCGGCTCAATAGCCGGCTCGGCTTCAGCCAAAACCGTCGCCTCACGTCGTGCGCGTCGCGCGTCACGACGGATAAAATCGAGCGCGAGAGAACGAACCGCCGAGTAGAGCAACCCGCGGTTGGCAATGTCGTGGTTGCGGCGCCAGAACTTGACGAAAGCGTCTTGAACAATGTCTTCCGCGTCGGCTGCGGATTGCACCCATTGACGGGCGAACAGAAGCAATCCGGGCGCAACTTCAGAAAAGCAATTCCTCCAATTCTCATGGCTGACGATAGGCTCCATGACCTTTTCACGGTCTTTACTTTCAAGACGCCGCCAAGTGGAGATTTTGTCTACGAGCACGAACAAAATGGTAGGGCGGGCTCGCCGAGCCCGCCACGGCGCGCCCAGCAGTCGTGCGCTACCCTCTACGTTTTTGGAATTGCACGCAGAATTAGGTCTCCGAGCCAGTCTGGATGAGCGATTCCCGAACGATAGGCGCGGAGCGATTCCACAGAAGAATTCACGCGGAGATTACTATAGGAGCCATCTGCATTTTGCCAGCGCTCGTGCCAATAGAGTGCGGCTTTAATCCGGGGATAACGGGTGCGAAACAGTTCCAGACCTTGCTTGAGCCAGGCCGGTTTATGCATGGCGCTAGGCGGGGCTGTAGTAAGCGGAAATTCGCCAGTCGCCCATTCCGCAATCATGATGGGCTTGTGCGGATCGAGACGGCTCATTTCCTGATATGGCCAGTCGACCAATGAAGGAATGTCCGGATTCGGTTCGTCCTTGTATTGCTGCCCATAAACGCTAAGACCAAGCCAATCGACGTAATCAGATCCGGGATAATACGCCGCGGCACTGTTCCATGTTTCGTACGGATAGGGATAATTGTTGGTGTGAAACATCCATTTGATGTTTGACGCGCCGCGCGCACGGACGCGATCCACAACGTATCGGTACGCTCGCCGAAACGTTTCCGGGCCTTTCCAATTGTTGTATTCCGGGACCCATAGCGCACCCCCGTAGTAAGCGCCCGACCAGGGGAACCACGTGCCGTTCATCTCGACACCGAACACAACAATCATTGGGTGGCCAAAATCCCGGGCAGCGTCAGCCCATTTATCGATGTATGCATCCCATTTACCCGCAAGGATCTCAGTCAGACTGAACTTGTCCGGGCCGTGATCTTCCTCGTAGGGCTTGTCCCAAGGCGACCAGAATACCAACGGCAACGAGCCGTGACGCCAAATGACGTTGAGATTGCCGGTAGGAAAATTTTGTTCTCCCCAGTAACTCGATGAAACAATGATGGCCTGATGTTTGCCCACCATTTCCTCGAAATCCTCGATCGTTTCGAGCGTCACGTCGTCCTCCGCATCGCCAAAATCCATGAACGCGCCCGTGTAAGCGCCGTGATCTGGAATCACGACTTCGACCGGTCCGTTTGGATCGACTCGCGTAACGGAAGCATGTTCACGGCATGCCGTAAGCGCGAAACTCAATCCGACCAGTACGATGGCTACTTTGAACGCTGCGCCGGCGCGCACTCGAACCTGGATGTTCGCTGGAAGCCGAGCGTTGTCCAAAACTGCACTAGAAGCCATATCTCGGTGTCATTCTGAGCGAGTCGAAGAATCTTGGATCAATTCTGGAGTCACCCAGCGGATTAGACCAGAGATGTTTCGCTTCGCTCAATTCGCCATTGGACGAATCCGCCGTGGCGGACATGACACGGGTAGTTTGTGAGTTAAGTCTTCCGCCACCCAGCAATTCGCCTTGACTGGAATACTGATATTTGAGAACAGATCTGCACTGGATCGAGGCGGCTAGTGCAGACAAAACTTTTTACAATTTTACTCTTGTCTTTCACGGCGGTCGCGCTCTCCGAGGACTTCAAAACGGTTAACGGCAAAGAATACAAAGACGCCACGGTGACGCGCGTCGAACCCGATGGAATCGTCGTGAAAACAAACTCTGGGATCACGAAGATCTACTTCACCGAATTGCCGAAAGACGTTCAGGAACACTTTCATTACGATTCCGAAAAGGCCGCGTCATATTCTGCCGAGCAGGCCGCCAATTACACCGCATATCAAAAGCAACAGGAGGAAACCCGACGCCAACAACAGGACGGCGACGCAAAGAACAACGCGGCATTAGCAGCACAACAAGCCGCCACCAATCGCACGCAAGCCTTGCAAACCCGCTACGGCGAGCTTGAGAAACAGGAAGATGACTTGCTTCGCCAGATCGGTCAGGCGAAACAACCCGGGCCTGAGTACCGGCAGGGCAAGTCTGTGCGTCACCAGCCGAATCCGCAAAAGTCCGAGTTACCC
>DASXHS010000164.1:0-3395 GCA_036488345.1 Candidatus Udaeobacter sp. | reverse complement strand
GACCCTATTGCCGATTTTCTGGCGCGTGTCCGCAACGGCACGCGTGCGCAAAAGCCGGAGGTGCTTATTCCGTACTCCAAGATCAAGGCCGAGATCGCGCGCGTGTTGAAAGATGAAGGTTACATTTCGGATTACTCGATCGACACGAGTGCTGAGCACCCGCGTATTAAGATCACCAACAAACTCGCGAACCGTTCGAGCGCCATTGCAGGGCTGCGGCGAGTGAGCCGCCCGGGATTGCGCCGATACGTCGGCGCGGATGAAATACCGCGGGTCCTTGGTGGCATGGGCTTGGCAATTTTGTCCACTTCGCGCGGCATTTTGTCTGGACGCGAAGCGAGAAAGCAAAAGGTCGGCGGTGAACTGCTGGCTTACGTTTGGTAACGAATTTACCGTTGGTAACGATTTAACGAATCACGAACTCATGTCACGAATTGGAAATAAACCGGTCGAGATTCCCGACAAAGTCAAAGTCAACATTGACAATGCCGGAGCTGTTTCGGTCGAAGGACCCAGGGGAAAACTCCAATGGAACTTGCCGCGCGACATTCGTGCAAGCGTCCAGGATAACCGGGTATCCGTGGTCCGCGCCGCAGAAACGCGCAGCGTCAAAGCGTTGCACGGACTTTCACGCAGCCTCGTGCATAACATGGTGCAGGGAGTGAGCGAAGGATTCACTAAACAACTCGAAATCGAAGGCGTCGGTTTCCGGGCTGCCGTGCAGGGATCGACCCTTAACTTAAGCCTCGGCTTCTCGCATCCCGTTCCGTTTTCAATTCCGAAAGACATCAAAATCACTGTTACTGAAAACACAAAAATCAAGATAGAGGGCGTAGACAAAAAACTGGTCGGCCAGGTGGCTGCGGACATTCGTCGGTTTTACCCTCCGGAACCGTACAAGGGCAAAGGCGTTCGCTATGCGGGCGAGCAGATTCGTCGCAAAGAGGGCAAGACCGTTCAATAAATATGGCGACGATTCGTAAGGCAGCGCGTCAGCGCGTTCATCAAAGGATCAGAAAAAAAGTCGCGGGTACGGCCCAACGACCGCGACTGGCAGTGCATTTTTCTGGCAAACACGTTTACGCTCAGGTGATCGATGATGATGCCGGCCGGACACTGGCCGCGGCATCAACCACCGAGCGCTCGCTGCTCGACGGAAAGAAACTGCATGCAAACCAAGCTGCGGCCGAATTGATCGGCAAGGCGATCGCGGAACGTTTACTGGCGAAGAGACTCGACCGTGTTGTTTTTGATCGCGGCGGATTTCTGTATCACGGAAAAGTGAAAGCATTAGCAGACGCGGCGCGAGCAAGCGGCTTAAATTTTTAATCAATGGCTCAAACTTCTTCAGGCAGACGACCGGATTCCCGAAGGCCAGATAAGACTCCTGCGGCGAAAGGCGACACCACAGAGAAAGTCGTGTTCATCAACCGCTGCGCCAAAGTGGTGAAAGGCGGTCGACGTTTTAGCTTCAGCGCGTTGATCGTGGCTGGAGATCACGATGGAAAAGTGGGATGCGGATTTGGCAAAGCCAATGAAGTCTCAGAGGCTATTCGAAAGGCCTCCGAGGCAGCGCGCAAATCGATGGAAAAAGTTTCGTTGAACGAGAATACAATTCCTCACGAAGTGATCGGCGAATTTGATGGGGCCCGAGTGCTCTTACGTCCAGCTTCGCCCGGGACCGGGATTATTGCCGGTGGAGGTGTAAGAGCTGTAACTGAAGCGGCCGGCATTCGTGACGTTCTGGCGAAATCACTCGGATCAAGCAATCACGCCAACGTCGTAAAGGCGACAATCGCCGCACTGAAATCGCTTCGCCGGAAAGACGAAATTTTCAAACTACGGGGCATTCACTTAGGTGATGGAAAGGGGGAGCGACACGATGCGTCTTCATGATTTGCGGCCGCGTCCCGGGTCGCGACATCGCGTCAAACGCCTGGGTTGTGGTGAAAGTTCAGGGCATGGGAAAACCAGCGGCAAAGGTCACAAAGGGCAAAAGGCGCGTTCCGGTGGGAGCATTCGGCTCGGGTTTGAAGGCGGGCAGATGCCGCTGATTCGACGATTACCGAAGCGCGGATTT
This sequence comes from Candidatus Udaeobacter sp., assembly GCA_036488345.1. Lineage (GTDB taxonomy): Bacteria > Verrucomicrobiota > Verrucomicrobiia > Chthoniobacterales > UBA10450 > Udaeobacter. The sequence continues at coordinate 1,315 of DASXHS010000164.1, read as the reverse complement.
AATAACGCAGCCTTTCACAAGCATTATGCGATTGTGAATGTCAGCGACCTCAATGCATTTGACGCGGGAACGGTGGTAAGTGAACAAGCGCTGCGTGAATCGAATCTCGTCCGCGGCCATTTCGTGGGAATAAAGATTCTTGGCGACGGCGAATTGAAGCACGGCCTGAAGGTCGAAGCCGATAAGGTCAGCGCGACAGCCAGAGAGAAAATCGAAAAGGCCGGTGGAACGATTACGCTGCGCGAGGAAGCAGCACTGAAATCGGGTGCGATCAACACGACGGACGAGGCTCAAATCTCCTCGCAAGAAGCACCTGGTAAAGCTGCCTCGCAGGCGAGTCGGAAGAAAAAATCGTCCAAGAAGCCGTCGGCTAAAGCGAAGTCGCGGGCAAAAAAGAAAACAGCGCAGGAGAGCTAGCTTCTCGGCACGCGATGTTCCAGATTTAGCAGATGGTCTCGGCGTTTCTAAACACGGTTAAGATACCGGAATTGCGCCGGCGGATTTTGTATACGCTGGCGGTAGTTGTGATTGTGCGTTTAGGAGCCGCGATCACCACCCCGGGAGTCAATCAGGCTGTGTTACAGGAATGGTTTCGCACTTCACTGAGCCAACGGACCGGCGGCGGTTTAGCGGCGCTCTTTAACTTGTTTAGTGGCGGAGCGCTGGAGAATTGCGCGATCTTCTCGCTCGGTATCATGCCGTACATCAGCGCATCGATCATGATGCAGTTGCTTACTGCGGTCATTCCGCAACTTGGCAGGCTGGCACGTGAAGACGGTGGCCGACAAAAGATCATGCAGCTAACGCGCTACACGACACTGGGGTTGTGCATTTTTCAAGGTTATCTGCTGGCGTTGTCGTTTCAGCATCCCGAGTCCTATCACACCATGTTGCCGGGGATCACTGACACGATCAGGAATCTTGGAATTCCGTTGGTAGACGATCTTGGCTGGAAATTTCGAATCGTAACGGTGATTTCTCTCACCACGGGCACCCTTTTGCTGATGTGGCTGGGCGATCAAATCACCGAGCGCGGCATCGGCAATGGAATATCATTGATCATTACGATTGGCATTGTGGCACGACTGCCGGCCGCTCTGGCGCAGGCATGGAAGACGTTCGTGCCTTCGACGCAAACCGGTTCGAGCCAGGTCAACCCAATGGTTCTTGTGATGCTCGTGTTGTTCCTGATCCTCGTCATCGCCGGGGTGATCGCAATCACGCAAGGCGTGCGCAAGATAACTGTGCAGTATGCCAAGCGCGTGGTGGGTCGCAAAATGTACGGCGGCCAGACGCAATACATGCCTTTGAAAGT
>DASXHS010000163.1:0-4746 GCA_036488345.1 Candidatus Udaeobacter sp. | reverse complement strand
GTCCTTGTTTGCCGGATCAGGATCAACGCCGACGATGACCTGCGCCCACATCGCATCGCGATAATTCCAAGCAGTATCGTTTTTGTCGACTCGTGCTGCGGCGCCGTTGATTGGATACATATGCATGGTGGAATGCATCGTCGGTAAGGCTTCACCAAATCGAGTGTGCTGCGAAATCGCGTCGTCGCTTATTTCATTTACGAAATCAGCGCGCCAGTACCATTGCAGACCCGGCGGATAAAGCGCGTCGAACATGCTTTGCAACGCCGGCTGTGGCAGCGGCCCAACGAAATCGAGCGCAGGCTTCTTGAAAGCCCGGATCGGCTTCAATGTCTCTTCTGCTTTTTCTTGCGGCCCCGTGTATGTCCAGACGACGCCGCACATTTTTTTCATGTGCAGATGTTCGGGAAACGGCGGAGCTGGCGGGACCGTAAGAAATGCGAAGAAGCCGTTCAGATCATCGGGTGCCGACGGAATAAGGTCGCGATACCATTTCATCACGTCGGCTGCCTCGCTTAGCTCGTAGAGCATCGGGCCGGCATAGACTGTGTCGATTGGGTGCAGCTTGAATGTGAACGACGTGACAACGCCGAAATTGCCGCCGCCGCCGCGGAGCGCCCAGAACAAGTCCTGATTTTCCTCGGCATTCGCCTTTACAAACTTTCCGTTGGCCAGGACAACGTCGGCCGAGAGCAAATTGTCGATGCTCAGACCGCATGTGCGCGTGAGATGACCGACGCCGCCGCCCAGGGTTAATCCCCCGACGCCAGTGGTGGAAATGATTCCGCTAGGCGTCGCGAGTCCGAACGCGTGCGTCGCATGATCGACGTCGCCCCAGACGCATCCGCCGCCGGCTGTGACGGTGCGAGCCGCTGGATCGACTCGCGTGTATTTGATCGATGCGAGATCGATCACGAGACCGTCATCACAAATTCCCAGTCCGCCTGCGTTGTGGCCGCCCCCGCGGACCGAGACGAGGAGCTTGTTGTCGCGTCCGAAATTTACGCACCGGATGACATCTGCGACATCCGTGCACCGCGCGATCAAGCGCGGTTTCTTATGAATCATTCCGTTGTAGACCTTGCGAACTTCATCGTAATCTGCGTCGCCAGGCTGGATGACTCTGCCTCTGAGGCTTTGTTTTAGTTCGGTAATGGAATCTTCGTTGAGCATGGCAAGAGAATTGTATCCAGACAGTTATACCCGGTAGGTGAACGGTCAAGGAACGACGGATCACCGGCAGTTGATTTTAAATTTCGGCGGCTGCCCCCACCTTCGCCGAGGCTACGGCGGGCAGCCAAGCTGCCGTTTCTTGAGCTGCATAGCCTGCCTTTTCCCATTGAAACTAACATTCATTCACGGTTAGCCTTTCGGCAGAGGCCACCCCGCCATGTCTCACCCATACAGATCTTGGACGCGGCGCGATTTCTTGAAACTCGCCGGTCGCGCTGGACTGCTCGGTGCTGTTCCGACACTGGCGAGCGCTGCTGCCGCGCTTGAGCAGGACACCGTCTGCATCTCGATCCTGCACACGACGGATTTGCATGGCCATATTTTGCCGACGTCTGATTACGACGGAACTACTGATCGCGGCGGGCTAGCGCGTTGCGTCACGCAAATCCGCCGATGGCGGCGGCAAAATCCGAACTCCATCCTGGTCGATGTCGGCGACGTGTATCAAGGCACAGAGGTGAGCCTCCGTAACAAGGGCGAATTGATGATCGATCTTTTCAATCACCTCAAATACGACGCGTGGGTCATTGGTAATCACGAGTTCGATTGGGGAATCGAGCCGTTTACTAATGCGTTACAAAAATCGACAATGCCGGTCCTGGGTGCAAACACAACGTTAAACGGAAAACTCGCCGGCTTATCTTCCGATTCGCAACATCCCTTCGCAAAGGTTCAGCCATTGATCCTTAAAGAAATTGAGGGCATCAAAGTCGCAATTATTGGAATCACAACGCCCGGCATGTCGTTCTGGCTTCCGCGGGAGTTTACAGTCGGAATCGATTTTCAATTTCCCGTTGAGTCTGTACGCCGGGCAATTGTAAAAGCGAACAGCGAAGGCGCCCACGCGATTGTGCTCACAGGTCACATGGGACTGAAGCCGCGCACGGGTGGCGATGACTTTGCGAACACGGTGATGGCAATGACTTCGGAGTTCCCGGATGTCGCAGCGTTCATAGCGGGCCATACCCATCAGGCGATTCCAAGTCGCCTAACGAATCGCGTGCTTTTCACGCAAGCTGATCATTTCGGAATTCACGTTGGCCGCGTCGATCTGTTGTTTGATCGAAGTTCGAAAAAATTGCTACGTCGTGAAGCGATCTGTGAGCTGATGGATAGCCGTTTCGATGCGGATCCCGTTGTTCTGTCCAGGGCAGGCTCGCAGCTTGCGGAATCGGAAGCCTCGCTTGCACAGCCGATCGGCGAGTTGACGGAGACATTGCACGCTCGCGGCCGGCACGGTCAGCCGAGTGAAATCGAGAAGCTGATCTGCGCCGCGATCAAAGAGACATTGGCTGAACGAAGCATAATGGTCGATGCGGTCATGCATGGCGCCTTTGATGAAAACGCTACACTTGCTGCAGGCCTAACGACGGTAAACGACATTTGGAATATCATTCCCTATGAAAACGTGATCGTTACGGCCACGCTCTCTCCCGACGAAATAAAAGCCGTGATGGAAGAAGTGTACGCCAGCCGTGAGTCACGAAGTTTGCTGGGCGTCGCAGTAAGAGTTGGGGGTCGGGGTCTGGATCGGAGGATCATCTCGATGACACTTCCGGATGGACGCGCGCTGGAGCGCGATAAGAGATACGTAATTGCGGTCAACAGTTTCGACGCGCGGAGCGGCGGCCATCATTTCATGAAATTGCGAGCGTTGCTTGACAAGCCGGAGTCGAATTGCGTTCTGCACCCCGTGCAAACACGCGACGCGGTCATCGATTATTTCCGGCGGCACAAAGTTGTGCAAAGAATCGCCGAAGCACGCACGTGGAGAGTCGCCGCCTGATTATCTGGTCATCCTGAGCCCCGAAGGCTTTCGGGGTCGAAGGAGCCCGTGGCTCTAGAGATAGGTTACTCTACGGGGTTCCATGACTTCGCTCGGAATGACGAAGACTTTGCCTTGCAAAAACATTCTATTTCGCTTGCCTATCTCGCCATGCGACCTCGGACTTTTTGCTGTGTTGGTTTGTTGCTGAGTGCTGGTCTTGCCTTAGCGCAGACGCCAAAACCTGGATCACCATCACCATCACCGTCACCAACGCTGCCAGAGGTTCGGCCAGCGTTGATCGGGACCGCGCCAAATTCGCTGGTCAACACGATAGACACCGCCGACCTGATCAAGAAGGGTCAAAAGGAAGCCGCCGTAATGTTTTCGTGTCTCGTCGCGCCGACTGGCGAGGTCGTTCGTAGCGGCGCGTACCGCGGCACAGTCGGATCTGAACTGCTGGAACAGGAACTACTCAAACGCCTGGCCACCGCCAAATTCATCCCAGCGGTTCACAATCACCAGCCGGTCATCGCCATTTTTTATGGGACAGTGAAATTCGCATTGGTGAACGGCAAACCACGGCTGCGCATCTTTGCCAATCAGCAACTGACTGAAGTGGACAAGGAAACGGATTACATTGATCCCCAGCCTTACGTCGGTCAGGACTCAAAATTCACTGGTCTGCATTATCCCGACACAGGCAGCACGGTGGCGGTTACTGGCGTTGTGGAGCTCGCGTTGAATGTCGACGCCAAAGGAAATCTGAAGAATATCGAGGCCTTATCTGAGCAACCGCCGCTCCTGGGTTTCGGGGATGCGGCGCGTACGGATTTCGATGGCGCGAAGTTCATCCCGGCCTTCCGCAACGGTCAGCCGGTCGAATCCAATGTGAAGATTCCGATTTACTACAAGCCTTCCACTTAGTTTCGTGTACCAGATGCTCGATTATCGAATCGCGACGTTCTGCGAATAAAAGGCATGCATACCGGGCGCTTCTCCCTCTGAAGGCAGAAGGGGAGGATGAGGGTAGGCAGAACGCAAAGCCGCGGACGACCCTTGAAGCCGCTCACCTTAGTCCGCTACCCGTCGAACGGGGAGAGGCGGATTTGCCGGCGTTGAAAAATGAAAAGCCACCAGAAAACTGAAAACACCGCGGACGAAATTATCCGCTCCGCATTTTTCAAACGAGATCCGCTTACGTGTGCGCGGGAACTTATCGGCACCGAACTGGTTTGGGAGCAATGCTCCGGGGTCGTCGTCGAGGTGGAAGCGTATGCGGCACGCGATGACGAAGCCGCGCACACCTTTACGCGGCCGAGTGCGCGCAGTTTTATCGAGCGTAACAAAGCGGGCGCGGCTTACGTCTATTTCAACTACGGCGTTCATTGGATGTTAAACGTGCTGGTGAAAGGCGACGCGAACGGCTTTGTTTTGATTCGCGCGCTCGAGCCACGGCGAGGGGTTGCACTGATGAAGCGACGCCGTGGCATTGACGATCTCCGTCAGCTTTGCTCCGGTCCGGGCAAACTGACACAAGCGTTTGCTATTACCGGACGAGATCATGAGATGGATCTGTGCAGCGATTCGCGCCACTGCTTCGTTTTCAACTCACGCGGCGCTTTCGATGTTGTCGCGGATAAACGCATCGGCATCAGCCGCTCTGCGCATCTGCCGTGGCGATTTACGTTGCGCGGGAGCCCGTTCGTGAGTCGTGCCGTAAAGCTGTAGGTGGAACGTGTTGTCCT
>DASXHS010000122.1:0-18437 GCA_036488345.1 Candidatus Udaeobacter sp. | reverse complement strand
GACCAATCAGCATCGTTGGCAGGAACGACGCCCGTTTTTCGATCAGCTTGCGCAGGCCCTGAACGACTTGCCAACGATGAAGGTTGTTTTCGTCATGCGTGAAGAGTACATCGCGCAACTGGAGCCGTTCGCCGATTTGCTGCCGGAGAAATTGCGTCCACGTATGCACTTGGAGCGACTTCGCGGGAATGCGGCCCGCTCTGCGGTGGTAAAACCTTTCGAGAATTGGGGCCTTTCCTTCGACCCGAACGCAGCCGACGAATTGATGGCGGAGCTTTCGGAGATTCGGGTAGCGGAAGGCGACAAGTTCCGTGAAACCTGCGGCGAATTCGTGGAACCGGTTCAGCTTCAAGTGGTATGCCAATCGCTCTGGGAAAACCTGCCGTCGGAATGGAAAAGTGGACCGAAGACCAGCAGCGATGGATCGCGTGTGATCACCGCCGAATATATCGAACGCTTCGGCGACGTAGATAACGCTTTAGCGCGCTACTACGATCGCTCCGTTGAGAGAGCTGCTGCCGCTACTGAAGGCAGAATCGGAGAAGGTGAATTGCGACGCTGGTTTGGTACAGCTCTCATCACCCCCACCGGAACACGCGGACTTGCTTTTCGCGGTGCGCCTGGAGCTACCTGGAGAATCCCGGGCTTGGCGCTAAAAGAACTGGAAGAAGCTCACGTCATACGCCGTGAGGATCGCTCCGGCACAATAACTCACGAGTTAACTCACGATCGCTTTATCGAACCGATCCAGAAGTCGAATCATAAATGGCTTGCTGGATATCAGGATGCGGAGCGAATTCGCGCGGAGTTGGAAGAATACGTTAAACGCGGATCGGATGACCTTCTGGATGAGGTGGAGCTTCGTGAAGCAGAGGCGTATTTGAATTCGCCAGAAGCGAAGATTCTCGGCGCAACTCCGGAGGCGCGGCTGCTTGTTACGCGCAGCAGAAAGCAAATCGAGGAGACAAAAAGACGCCAGGCCGAGGAGTTGGAGGAAGCACGTCAGCGCGCTGAAGAACAGGAGAAACTACGCAAGGCCGAGAGCGAACGCGTAAACCTCCTGCTGGAGAAGCGCAAGCGGGAACGCGTTTTCGGCGTCACGGTCTTCTTTCTTGGGATAATCATGTTGATTGCCTTCGCAGCGCTCTGGTTAGTGTCGCTACGGGCGTCTCGGCTTTCGAAGCAAAAGGCCGAGGAGCTGGAGACACAGCATCAGGCACTGGTCGAGAAGGGCCAAAGTCTCAGAGAAAACGCAAAGTTAGTTTTACATGACGGAACGGATAATCCGATAAAGGATATCACTGCGCTTCGGAACCTCGCGCTTGCTCTGAATTGTAATCCTCTGGATACCGAAGCAGCACGACTGGCTAGCAATCTATTGCTTCAACATGTTTGGTGTCCCCCGGCCGCGCCGGCTGTGGTTTATCAGAAAGATGCATTACTCGCGGCAACCTTCCTTCCGGGAGGAAGCAACAACGAAATCTTCGTTGTGGGGGGTGATGGTCAGCTCTTGTTCTGGAATGGAGGACGCTCGATGTTGCCCACCGCCCAATCGTTATTTGAGAAGCCGCAACCGGCCAACCCTCAGCAGATCGTGCAACCCGGTTTTGCATCCTTCAGCCCCGACGGACGCTGGTTGTTGATCATTCCACCAACGCTTGTTTCGGGTGCCGATGGAGACAGCGCCGTGCAAGGCGCGCCTGCACAGGGAGCACCGCCCGCACCCGCCGGTGCTGGCCACGAGCCATGCAAAATTCAGGTCTGGAGATGGTCGATGCAGAATCGAACGTACGACGCCACGGGCGAGGACTTGCAAATTCAGCGGCTTCGAGGCTCCCGCATTAATTTTGCGTGGTCTAACGAGTCAGATCGGCTTGTCATTGTTAATGCGCGCGGCACGAACGAGGCGGAATGCGCCTTTTTCCAGGTCGAGGGAACGTTCCGGGAACTCGTCGATAGATCCAAGCGACTCACGGACATGAAAATCGTGGCGCTTGCTTTCGCCACGTACCATAGCGGCATGGCCGCAGTGTCTGTGGATCCCGACGCGCCAGCATTGCGCAAGGTAGCTTTATTTTCATTCAGCGACGACTATCTCCAGGTATTCCCCATAGACGGAAAAGATTCGATTCGGTTGTCCGAAGGTTTCCTGCCAAACGGCATCGCTTTCGGTCCCGGCAATGACGAAATTACCCTAACGAGTTGGAACAGCGTGCGAACTCTTAATCTCCGCGACGGAAAAGTGACCCCGATCCCGCCGCCGACTTTCCGCGACCAGTTCATGCGACTGATCGTCGGACCAGGCGACTATGCCACACGTCTCGTCGCCACTTCGCTGTACGGTCGAGTTGACGTTGCAAAGGGTGCGCGCAGGGAAAAGCCGGCCGAGCCCGTGGTATTCCGCGGCTCACTCGGATTTCCACAGTTCAGTTTGGATGGCCAACGATTGCTGATTTTATCAGGCGCAATGTTCAACGTGTTCGATAGCGTGCGTCTCGTCGACGTCAGTCCCTTATATCGGACGCAGGACGATGCATCTAAAAAACTCGAAGCAAAACCTGCGCCTCCATGGCTGGCAGACATTGCCAGCGCAGTGAGCGCCTCCGATCCCAGTCAAGATGGCTCTTTGATGACACTGGAAGATGTGCGGAAAAAGTATCCCGAAAGCAAAGCTGGCGATCCCTATGAATTGGTTTGGAAACGTTTTTTTTCAGATGAATCCAAACGATAGATCGGTCCCACAATCGAACATTGAATGAGAAGTCATTGCCGGCGGAGGGGCTCGAACCCACACGACCTTGCGGCCACTGGATTTTGAGTCCAGCGCGTCTGCCAATTCCGCCACGCCGGCAATTGGAATCCTGAACCTACAAGCACGTACGCGAAGCTCAACTTCGCGACAAACTGTAGCCGCTTCTCTAAACGAAACGCAGAGCGATTGAGTGTGACTGACCAAAATTTGTCGTTGCAGTGGCAGAGCGGAAAGAGGCAGAATCCGCAGCATGAAGTACTTCCCCCTAGTAATCTTGGCGGCACTGTCTACGTCATTCGCATTGGCCGACGACTTCAAAACCGTTGCCGGAAAGGAATACAAAAACGCGACTGTCACTCAAGTCGAGCCCGATGGGATTGTGGTTAAGTCGAAATCGGGAATCTCTAAAATTTATTTTCAAGAACTGCCGAAGGAGGTTCAGCAGCGGTTTAACTATAATCCGCAACAGGCTGCTGCTTTCGCCGGCGCCCAAGCCACCACCGCTCAGCGGACAAATCAACAGATTGAAGAAGCTAATAAGCAGCGGGAAAAAGAAAAACAAGTGGCACTGGAATCGTCACGGCGAGCAACGGAAGAAGCTGCCAAGGCACAAAACACGACAGTCGAGCCGGGAAATAAGATGTTAACCGGGCGGCATATCGTGGGTGTGGGTGGCGTCAACGGGTTGGAAGTCGAAACGTCCGAGAAGGAGCTTCAATTAGAGAAAGCAGCTAGGGAAGAAGCGATGTCGCCGGAAGAAAAGCAATGGCGATACGCGCAAGACATGAAAAAATACGAGGGTGCAAAGCAAACGGCAGCGCGGCGCGGTCTAAATTCAAATAAGATTGTCCCGCCGCGATACGGGCAACTTGATTACGCTCCGTTTGCAAATTTGGTCAGATAAATCAAGCGATCTGGCTTGCAGACCCGCACCACGACGCTCAACCCTTCATTTGTGCGAGCGGATGAAGAACTGAAACGATGCCGCTTGAAGTACCGGATCAACAATATTTGCAAGCTGCCGTTGGATAGGCCGAACTCGGAATGTTTGCAAAAGCCGATTCGGAGTTAGACGAAATTGATCCGTTTTGTCGTGCGCTCCCCGAAGTTCTCGCCATGAGGCTCGCCATTTATCGTGGACTGAAAAAATGGGAATTGATGCAGCAAATCGCCAAACGTCTTAAGGAATTCGCGCTCGGACTTCGTAGACGTGCATCGTTGATTGCATCGGTGATGCGACGCTCAATCACAAAATCCTGTTAGTAATGTCCACCACTGATTGAATTGACTGAATCTTCGGCGCTGCGCTCAGGAGGCGGCTCGTTAGTCTGACGCGTTACGCCTGTTGTTTGCGTGTCGTCGGGTGCAAAAACGCTACTGCACGAAGCCAGCATCATCGCCAGTAAAGAGAGGGCCGAAATGAAGATGATCGAGTGTTTCATAGCAAGAAAAATTGTCGTCGACGGCGCTGGGTATTCAATCACAAAGCGCCCTGCGCCGCAAAGCGTGCAGGAAAGGGATTGCTCAATCCGTTGACATCGAATTGACGGGATGACTGTCTATTATGGAGTCATGCTGGTCGCTCATGTCCTAGCCAACAACTCGTTAGCTAGGGGATTTTTTGGATTTTGAGTCCAGCGCGTCTGCCAATTCCGACATGTCGGCGTCGGAAGTCAAAATGATATGAGACTCCAGCGTAAGCTCAACGTTGCCGCGCTGTCCGCTGCGCCGTCTTAAGCGCATTCCTCAAGAGGGAAACGAACAAATCCGCTGAGGACAGCGGACACTACACTGGATCCAGTGTCTGCAAACCGCGAGGTGGCCCTAAAATTTCGCGAATGAGGATTGCCTGGCGCAGACTCGATGTCGATGCGAGCAAGGTGGCGATATCTGTTTTGGACCCTGCGCGTTTGGTAACTATCTCACTCCCCGCCGCGTCAGATTCCACAGCCGTTTTGACCAACGGCTGCTGAGGCCCGACAGGGAACGCCGCTTGAACTTCGAAGGTTGGTGCAGCCGAAGCCGGAACAATTGGTGGAAGGATTTGCTGCAATCCGCCCGATTGTTTAATGGGAGTACTTTCTCTTTGGCTGACGTCCGGTTTCTCTGCGCGTTGGCGAGGTAATCGCCACACAGGCGGGAGCGCTGGAGGGGGTTGTACGGGTGCCAGTGGTCGAGCCGGAATATTAGTACGCGGTAGAACAGGCTGGGGAGGAGTTGAACTTGGCGGCTGACCAAGCGCTTCAAGGAATTTGCGAATTCGATCTGCATCGGATTCCCGTGGCGCGCGTTGAATTGGCCGAGGTGTTTGTGGCCCTGATGAGCTCGATGTTCCGTCCGAATCGCTCTTTTTTGCTTTGCTTATCGTTTTCGACAACAGCTGAAACAAAGCTGCGACGGCAATTAGCAGAAAGAAAAGTAGATTATCGAGACTAAAGGCAATCATTGGTTACATCTTCGTTCAAAGGTTGAAGAGTTGGAGCGTTGAACCGTTGTTAGAAGGGCATTGTCATTCTGAGTGAAGCGAAGAATCTCTGACTGACTCTTCTGGCAGAGTTTCGGGAAGAAATCTGAGCTGTTTCGCTTTCGCTCAACACGACAACACCGGGCGCAATGTTTGAACGCTTCATCGCTTCAATGCTTCTAAATTACGTCCGATCCGTCCGTGGTTTGTCTCCACCTGCGATGGATTCGCGCATCGATGTATCGGCCTGGACGTTTTTCATTCGCACGTAATCCATAATGCCGAGGTTTCCGGAGCGAAATGCATCCGCCATGGCTTGAGGCACGAGGGATTCGGCTTCGACGACTTTGGCGCGCATCTCCTGCGTCTTGGCGCGCATCTCCTGCTCGACCGCTACCGCCGCGGCGCGGCGCACCTCCGCTTTCGCCTGGGCGATGTTTTTGTCCGCGTTCGCCTGTTCGCTTTGCAACTTTGCGCCGATGTTGTCGCCCACATCCACGTCAGCGATGTCGATGGAAAGAATCTCGAACGCCGTGTTGCTGTCGAGTCCCTTGGCCAGGACGGCTTTTGAAATGCGATCGGGATTTTCCAGCACGTCCTTATAAGAATCGGCCGATCCGATCGCGCTCACGATCCCTTCGCCGACGCGCGCGATGATCGTTTCTTCGGTGGCGCCGCCGACGAAACGGTCCAGGTGCGAGCGCACCGTCACCCGCGCTTTTACTTTTGCGCCGATCCCGTCCTTCGCGACACCGTCGATGGTCACGCGGCCCATCGCCGGGTTGGGCACGTCGATGACCTTCGGATTAATGCTGGTGCGGACGGCTTCCAATACCGTCTTGCCCGTCCCCTTGGTAGCAAGATCGATGGCGCAGGCGCGGTTGAAATCGAGTGAAATGCCGGCCTTGTCCGCTGCGATTAAAGCGAGGATGACCTGATTAACGTCGCCGCCGGCCAGGTAATGCGCCTCGAGCGGGTCACTGGGAATCTCGATGCCGGCTTTTACCGCGGTGATCCGGTTATCGACGATCATCCCGACCGGCACTTTGCGCAGCCGCATCCCCACCATTTTGCCGAGGCTTACCGGCGCATTCGCGATCCGTGCGCGCAGCCAGAGACCGAAGAAATTGAAAAGAACAATCGCCAGCACAAATGCGAATAACGCCAGTACCGCGAGCCCGATGAGATAAAGCGATTCCATGTTGCTCGAAATCCTATCGGACGAGATGTGATACGAAAAGTTCTAATTGACCGCGCATTGAAACGGTCACGTGGGAGATTGTGCTCGGGGGGGGACTTGAACCCCCATGCCTTTCGGCATACGCCCCTCAAACGTACGTGTCTGCCATTTCACCACCCGAGCTTCGAGAGGGAGCAAACTTTCCGCAGACGACAAGCGCTGGCAAGTGTGGACTGCACGCAGGAATCACGACGACGGATTTTAAGCCGCCACGGTCCGTATGAAATCGTTATGATTCATGGTTAAGCTCTCAGCACGAGCAAGAGCATGAGCATGAGTAAGAACAAGAGTGATGAGAGTGATTGGATCAAAATCGATCTGCACATTCACACCCTCGACGATCCTAAAGACGCTGTGGATTTTTCGGCGCACCAATTATTGGAACGGGCGCGCTCGTTTGGATTTCGCGTTCTCGCGATCACGCTTCACGATGCTGTTTTTAATCGAAAGGAAGTGTTCGCCGACGCGGAGGCAATGGGCATTCTGCTGATTCCCGCGGCCGAGGTGCGTTTGCTTGGCGCGGACGTGATTGTGTTGAATATCACCGGCGAAGAGATCGCGCAGGTAAAAAATTTCGATGATTTGCGGCGACTCCGGGCGAGCCGGGGGAATTCTATTTTCACTATTGCGCCGCATCCGTTCTACGTTGTCGGCGGCTCAATCGGATCGCGGCTGTTCACCGAGATCGATTGTTTTGACGCGATTGAGTTTTGTCATTTTCATTTCGGTCCGTTCAATCCGAATCGCCGGGCAAAACGAGTCGCAACCCGATTTAGCAAGCCAATGATCGCCACTTCCGATGCGCATCGGCTGCACGCCTTCGGCCGTCACTACACGAGTATGCCAATGCCGCGAACGCTCACAATCGAGAACGTTCTTACCGGGTTACGCACCGGTCCGCTGCGCCTAACAAGTCCGGCTTCGAGCCTGAGAGATTTCGTGAACGCGATCTATTTCGTTTTCCTCGCGCACCCCTTTCGTGTGCGACGAAAGATGGCAACTCCAAGAACCGCCAGCCGAAGAGGAACGCTCCCGCCTCAGTTGTGAGGAGCAGGCTTGGTCAGATCGTAAATTGCGCCCCAATCACCGGAAGCGACGAGGAATGCTGTCGCTTCCCATGGGTGGGTGCTTGACTGGTAGTTTGTTTTTTCGTCCTGGCCCCAAAAGATATAGTGCACGTTTAATGCTTTCGCGGCGTCACGCCAGTTCGCCGCGCCGTTCATCAAGGCTGTTAACTGATCATTTGTCTTGCCGTAATCGAATCCTTCGGTCCACAGGTGACCAGGGTAGCCGAGCACAGCTTTGCGGCCTTGCAGCAAAACTGGTTGATTGAACGTGGGAAAAGTGGCGAATCGGGCGTCCATCGGCAACGGTCGAAGAGCCGTACCGATGTGATCGAGTCTGGCTCGCTCAATCAATCCAAAGCCCGGGTGTCCGGCAGACAGGCCGCCAAGCAGCGTGACAAATCCCGAACCAAAGAGCAGTAGACACATTACGGCCCGTTCCGGAAAGACCCAACGCCCAATGATATCGCTCCACAGAAAAGGCAGAATAATAAAATAGCCCCAGATCATGAGCTTGAGATTGTCCCATTCCCACGGGGCGGTTTGAACGAAATAGCCGAAAGCGAAAATCACGACTGCCGTCAGCACGAAAGCGATATCCGCTGGCGGCCTGTCGCCCCAACGCCACTTGCCCTTCCAAATACGCCAAACGCAAATTCCAACAAGGACCAACGCCAGTGGCACCCATAAACCGAAGTTAGGCAGCCAAAATTGGAAAAATGGAGCGATGACGCCGTTCCATGTTTTTTGCAACAGCATACCAGGCCCCGTCGAAGATCCCCAATCCTTCGGCCCTAGGCGGAAGAAAGGCGCGGCGAATTCGGTCGAATCCTGAGCCCAGCCGGGATGCCACTTCAGCACCGATGCTGCGCGGAACTGGTCGGTAGTTAGCCAGACAAAAAAAGTTGCCGGAATGAAAGCCGCGATCAACAAGGCGCCAGCGTGTCTGCGAATCGGCGCGCCGCGGAAAATGTCGGGCCACATCTTCGGATGCGAAATCAAACGACCGATGCCGGCCATGCCTTCATTGCGAACCAGATTAACGATAAATTTGATTTCGGTCGCGCGTTCAAAAAACAATCCGACAACCAGCACGATGGTCAGCGCGATGAAGGTATGCAGGTGAAACAGCGGCAGCGAAGCGTAAATCGAAAGTTCGACCCACCAGGGGAGGGGACCCTTCCGGTAGCTGGGAGCGGTGACCGCGACAGGTTCACTCCTAACGCCGTCATCGGATTGGCCGAGGTCACCGATCTCAGGTACGGAAGATTGGGTGAAAAACTTTTCGCGCCAATGCCAGAGTAGCACCAGGCCTGCGGGGATCGCGTAAAGCCAGCCGCGCTGCGTAACGAGCATCGATAATGCAATACTTTTCCAAGCAATGGGCTTGTGCGCGATGTCTGCTGCCGCGCCCTGATAATCTAAAAACTTGAACGTCTTTAAAAACTGAAAGCCGGCTATACCGCCGTTGAACAAAAAACCAGCAACAGCGAACGTGCCGCCCCAACGGTAGAATCCGTAAAAGATCGCGAGTGAAGAGAGCAATCCAACCCAGACCAACCCGATCAACAGATCGATGTGAACCAGCGAAAGCAGTGCGTTGAACAGGTCGATGCCCGCCGGATATCTTAATTTGCTGAAGACGAAGATGGGATTGTCCGGCCAAAGAGCGACGCCATTGGCAAAATTTTTGATGAGCGTCAGGTGCAGTGAAAGGTCGCCGAGATTATTTGGGGACTGAATCTTGAGTTCGCTGCCATCGATGTATAGGAGCCACACAAACGATCGCACAGCAAAGATGGCGAAACAGAATGCGACCGCCCAGAACCAGACGCTCCGATAACGCATCAGAGCCGCTGGAATCGCGTTCGTCGCGTTTTCGTCTCCAGGCGGTTTTCGTGGCCTTCGTTCTGTTGTCGGAACTGCAGCGGATCTCTGCACAAACCAGCTGTCTTGAGTCCCAAGCAAAGCGGCGATTGCGAATGCGGCGCCACACAGCAGTGCCAAAGCTGCGCTAACCGCATTTAACCCTCTTCCGACAAGCCCGAGGAGAACTCCGCAGACGACGGACAAATTGACGAACGTAACGCCAGCTGTGACCCACTTCATGGAACCTTGGCGGGGGAAGAAGAAGGCGCGGGCGAGGGCGAAGGCACGGGTTTCGGTGCGCTGCCATCAAAGTCCGGCGCTTTTCCTGGGAACAGGTCTTTAAACACTTTGGCGCTGAAAAAGATCTTAGAGGGGTCCTGGTAGTTACGAAGCGTCATCATCTCCGTGTAATACTTGCCTTTCAATTTCGACTCGATGTCTTTGATTTTGTCCTGCTGCACAAGGAGAAAATCGCCTTCGAGATCTGCCGGCATATTTCCTCCTTCGTAGTAGCCGACGCGATCGAAATCGCCCAGGACCCATGGAAGCGGGTAAATACTGGAGCGAATCAAATGTCCCGTAAGATGATAGTTAGAGGGATCTCGCTTCGCCAGCGTTAGAAGCGGTTTCGATAGTTTGAATATGTCGTTATACGTCTGGACGTAGACGTAGGGTTCCTCTGGCGAACTACACCGGAAGTAGTTGAGCCAAACGGATGAGCCCAGCGATATGCACAGAAGGACGCCTAGCGTGATGTAAACTTTGCGGAGATTTTTCGGGCGTACCAGCAATACCGCCGCGCCAAAAATAAACAGGAACGGCCATCCAAAACTGATGATGCACCAGGGCGTCTTATATTTGACTATGCTGTAGGCAACCAGGCTGCCCACACCGTAGATCGCCAGAAAACGTAGGTTGAGGTTTTTCAGTTTTTGGCAAAATACGCAGAGAATGAACCCCACGAGCATGGGCAGTTCGTAACCGAAAAAGTCCGCCCGTTTGATATCGAAGTGGGGCATCATCAACCCCAGAAAGTAATCCCAGGCCTTTTCATGGCCGTGGCCCGCAGCGCCAGTCTCGGTCCATGCCTTAAACGCCAGATACAGACCTTTGACACCGTCCCAATTAAAGAATGTTCCCGAATAGAAGAAGACGATCGCAAATCCGCCTGCGATCACGATCATGGCGAGATCGATCCAGCTCCAGGTTTGCTTCGCAGGCTTGGCGTCCGGAACGCGGCTTAGCGCGTATGAAACTGCCAGAGTTGGAATCGCGAGGAGGGCGCACGCGACGTGAATGGCGTAAGTTTCCTTCGTGAGGATCATGCCGATTAATCCCACGCCGGCGTACCGCAAGTAGGTGAGTGTGCCGCGCCTCCACAAACCCAGCAGTCCCAAAATGAAAATCATCGAGAAGAATTGCAGCCACACTTCGTGAATGGCATAACGCCCGTAGAAAACAAACCCGGGCGAGATTGCCATGGCCAGCGCAGCGATTCGGCTCACGTTTCGTCCGACCAGTGGCTCGAACTTCAACGCCAGCCAGACACAGCTGATGCTCACAAGTACGACCGGCAACCGTATCGCCCACAGATTCCGGCCAAACAAACTCTGAAATAGCACGAGAACGTAAAAGTGAAGCGGACCGTGATAATTGGTCGGATCGTAACGGTAGAAACCGTTCTTCATCACCTGATCGACGAACCACCCGTTGATGCCCTCATCGAAGTGCGGTGGCTTTATACCGAGGAGGAAGAAGCGGAGGAACGCGGCCAGCGCGAGGATCAACCACGGAACCCAGTCCGTTCCTTCGAAACGAACCTTCAACCGCTGCATGTAATCGCTCGCTCGTGCTGGAGCGGGAGCAGATTCTGCTAGCGCGTTGCGCTCGGCACTGCTAGTACGCGCTGCCATGCGCATTCTTGTCACCGGTGGCTGCGGATTCATTGGGAGCAACTTTATTCGATATATTTTGCAACATTACAAGCCCGCATACGTCACTAATGTCGATGTGCTCACTTATGCTGGTAACATCGCCAATCTTGAAGGGGTGGTCGAAGAACATGGCGAACGTTACGAATTTTTCAAAGCGGATATTGCCAATGCGGATTTGATGGACGCATTGATGACCGAGCACCAGTTCTATTCGGTGGTCAATTTCGCGGCAGAATCGCATGTCGACCGCAGCATCAACGATCCGCTCAACTTCATTCACACAAACGTCATTGGCACAAGCGTGCTATTGGAATGTGCGCGTCGCCACGGCGTTCAGCGATTTGTCCAAGTCTCGACGGACGAGGTATATGGGTCGCTCGGGGCTGCCGGCAAGTTCACCGAACAATCGCCGCTCGATCCCAGTTCGCCGTATTCAGCAAGCAAAGCCAGCGCGGACCTTCTCGCGCTCGCGTCTCACAAGACGTACGGACAGGACGTGCTGGTAACCCGATGCTCGAATAATTACGGTCCGTATCAATTTCCGGAAAAATTAATTCCGCTCATGATCATTAAGGCCCTCCGCGACGAACCGCTTCCGGTTTATGGCGACGGCAAAAACGTGCGCGACTGGATCCACGTGGATGATCATTGCGCCGGCATTGTCGCCGCGCTTTTCGAAGGCAAAGCCGGGGCCGTGTATAATTTCGGCGGCAACAGCGAGATGGTGAATCTCGACCTTGTCAGAATAATCCTCGACCGGCTTGGAAAACCCCACAGTCTCATTTCATTCGTGCCGGATCGACTTGGCCATGACCGCCGCTACGCGATCGACTCAGCATTTGCGCAACGGGAATTGGATTGGAAGCCGCTGCGTAGCTTTAAAGAAGGGCTCGACGAGACCATCCAGTGGTACATGGATAATCAATCCTGGTGGCAACCGCTTCTGGAACGCGCCGGTCGGTACTGATCAAGTTTTCATTCACCAAACGACCGCTCGCGCATTAGCGCTCTGAACAGATGAAAATTGTAATTCTCGGCGCGGGCGGGCGACTCGGTGTGGCGTTGATGCGTGAATTCCGGCCGAAGTACGACGTCATGGGTTTCAATCATGCGCAGCTTGATCTTTCGAATTTGAAGGGTCTGCGCGAGGAAATGCGCGCCACAACTTTCGATGTCCTGATTAATGCGGCAGCATTCACGAACGTCGATGCTTGTGAGACCGAGCGCGATCGCGCGTTTCGGATTAATGCGGAAGCGCCGGGAATTCTTGCTGAAATCTGCAACGAAAAAGATGCAAAGATGATTCACTTCAGTACCGATTATGTTTTCGACGGCGAGAAACGCGCGCCTTACACGGAAGAGGATCAAGCGAATCCGATCAGCGCTTACGGCGATTCGAAGCTTGCAGGAGAAAAAAACGTGCTTGCAGCCGGGGATGGCCATCTTGTTGTGAGGGTGTCCTGGGTGTTTGGCCCTGACCGGCCCAGTTTCGTCGACGCCATGATCAAGCGCTCGCAACAAGACGAAAAGATTGATGCCGTATCCGACAAATTTTCTGCGCCGACGTACACGCATGACATCGCCCATATGTTGCCGCAATTTTTCAATCACAGCGTCCCAGGCGGCACTTTGCATTTCGCAAATGCCGGCAAATGCACCTGGCAAGAATATGCGCAATGGGCGCTGGATTGCTGCCGTGATGCCGGTGTTTCCCTGAAGGGCAAAACCGTCGGCGCGCTTAAGCTGAGTGAGATGACAAACTGGGTTGCGCGCCGTCCTGTTTATTCCGTGCTATCCACCGCCAAATATACAGAATTGACGGGCACGTCATCTCGCGCTTGGCGAGAGGCAGTTGCTGATTATATTACGCGCTTCTACTCCAAAAAATGAAAACACCAATCTTCGCTTTCACGCTGTCAATGATCATGTGCCTAAGCGCGCGCGCCCAGCTAAAATGGGAGCAGACCTCGGTCGAGCTGCATCCCGCCCCCACCGACAAACAGGCGATCGGCCATTTCAAGTACGAGAACACCGGCAAGACGCCGGTGCACTTTAAATCTGTTCACGCTTCCTGCGGTTGCACCACTGCGCAAAGCCAGAAGGAAGAAGTGCCGCCCGGAGAAAAAGGCGAGATCACTGCCACGTTCAACATTGGCGATCGTACGGGCACTCAGGTCAAAACCGTAACGGTGGAGACGGACGAGGCCACAAACCAAAAAACGGTCCTTACGCTTAAGGCCGAAATCCCGCAGCAACTTGAGATCACCCCGAATTTCGTGTTTTGGAAACAGGGCGACAAACCGGACACAAAGACGATTAACGTAAAAGTCGGGAAAGATTTTACCGTCAAACATTTAAAGGTCACGTCTTCCACTCCGGATTTTGAAGCCAAGGTGGAGGAAGCTGGTAAAGGCGAGTTCAAAATCGACGTCAAACCACAGGATACGAGCAAAGTGGTCGCGTCGATGCTGACGATTCAGCCTGAGGATTCACAAAAAGTCTTTTACGCTACTGCACGGGTCACTAACGCACCGCAGGTTCAATAAGTAAGTGAAATCCTCGCTGGTCGCGCAGGCTGTTATTCTGGCAGCCTTGGCGCTTCTGCCTGCAGCCGGCGAGGCGATTTATTTCCGCGACAAGATTTCGTGGCGCTCGGCGATTGCGCCATCGGAAATGGTCACCGTCGAACAGGCGCGTGAATGGGGAAGCACTGCGATTTGGGTCGATGCGCGGCCGGACGATGACTTTGCGAAAGATCACGTTCCCGAAGCGATTTCGTTGAATGAAGACCGATGGAATGAATTGCTGCCGCAATTTCTGGCGGCTTGGACGCCTGGCAAAAAAACCGTCGTCTATTGCAGTAGCCTGAGCTGCAACGCCAGCAGGGAAGTTGCCCGACGCCTGCGCAAGGAAGCGCAGCTTTCCGATGTGTTCGTCCTCGAAGGCGGGTGGGAAGCGTGGCTCAAGAAAAAGAACGGATGAAGCAAACATCGAACGCCCAACGCTCAACGCCCAACGTCGAACGGTCGGAACATCCAACATTAGGCGTTGAGCGTTCAGCATTGGACGTTGGGCGTTTTCTCTGGCGAATTCTCGATTTCGTAGTCGCTGGCATTTTCATCTACGCCGGTGTACTCAAGGCAATTGATCCGGTTCAGTTCGCCAGCGACATCGATAATTACAAACTTCTGCCCTGGCCCGCCAGCGTCGCAATTGCTTTTTATCTTCCGTGGCTGGAAATTTTGTGTGCGCTCGGGCTTGTTTTTCGGTTTCTTTATCGTGGCGCTCTGTCCATTTTGAGTGCATCGATCGTGGTCTTCACGCTCGCCACGATTGCGGCAAAAGCCCGCGGACTTGACATCACCTGCGGCTGTTTCGGTCACGCCAGCCAACACTGGAGTTTCCCCAGCCATCTCGCGACGAATGTTGCAATTCTCACTGCGCTGCTCGCGCTTTTATTCAAGGCGACGTCTCGAAATAGACTGCAAAATGCGGTCTAATCCTCGTTGCTCTCCCGACGAAGAAAGAAATCCAAATGAAAACTCTGACAAGTATCATCGCGGTCACAATGATCGCTTTCACAGCCAGAGGCAGTGAACCAGTGCCGTACATTGCCATGCCGGTCGGCATCGGCTATGCCATAGACGCTAAGGGCATTCGTCATCCGAACGCGTTATGCTTGCATGACGTAGTGTTCGCGCCTCACCCACAATATCCCTATGGGACACGATCGCGCGATCCCGTCACGTGGACGCGGGAGATTCAAGGGGACGGGCTCTACCGACTAGATGTCGACCTGAATACAGGTCGAGTCAGTCAAGTCACACTAATAAAATCGACAGGCTCAGCGAAACTCGACGGTGCCAGCACAAGCGCATTTAAGCGATGGGTTTTCAGACCCGGCACGTGGAAAGAAATCATCATGCCCACCACCGTGCGCAAAAAGTGGGTGGGAATGAGAGCAAGCCCCACGTGAAGAAAGGTGATAATCGTCCCAGCGTTAGTTGATAAGAAAGCGCGGGACCGTGGTTGCCATCGTGGTGATCCACCTAACCGGGCGATGCGCCTTCTGACTAGATATTCAGGTCATCGTAAGATCGGCGTGGCCGTTAACGAGCGACTGAGGAAATCGTTATGATTAAGAAACTGAAATCCGGCAAGTATCGGCTGTATTCCCGCAAGAAAGATCAGAGAACGGGCAAACGAAAAAATCTCGGTACCTTCAATAGCAAGGCCGCGGCGAAGAAACACGAGCGTGCGGTTCAGTATTTCAAGCGGCATTAGCATGGTTTGAAATGTGTAGCCACCGGCCTGTGGCCGGTTCTGTCAGCACTGATATTTTCAAGCCGAAGGGCCTTTTTTGTCGGCTTGATTAACCCACCCTGCCCAAGTCTATACTGCGTCGTGATGATTCAGAGTTGGTTCTCTCTTCGATACGGGCTTTGGATCACTGTCTTTGTGACCGTGAGCCATGCGACAATTCTTGACGAATCTCTATTCGCGCAACAAACGCAACCGCCACCACCGATTACGAGTACGGCGCAATCACCGGCGGCCGCTCCCGTGAGGCCGTCGCCTCAAGCGAACGCAGGTCAAACTCCATCGTCCGAATTAACAAATGTCGAAGCGAAGGTCCGGCCTTCGGTGATTTGGGTGACTACATTCGATTCAAAAGGGAATTTGTTGCGGACCGAGAGCGGCTTTTTTATTTCGGCAGACGGCAGATTTGTTACTACTGCACATGCGATCGAAGGCGGCGTGAATGCTGTCGCGAAGACCGCGGACGGCGGAATTTACAATGTGGACGGAGTTCTCACCGTTTCGAAGTCGGCGGATTTGGCGGTGCTCAAGGCCGATGTGAAACCCCAAAAGCTTCTGAGGTTTCTTGACCTCACCAAAACCGATGAGCTCTCGAGGGGCGCAAAGGTTGCAGTGATAGACAGCTCGCTAGCTGGAAACGAAGGGAGCGCGCGCGAAGCAACCATCACTGCGCATTCGTCCGAGCAATTAGAAATTGCGGGGGCAACTGCCGCAAGTTCGGTTGGATCGCCGGTCGTAAATGAGAATGGCGATGTTGTTGGCATAATCACGTCGGCGGGAGAAAAAACCATTGCGCGCCCGGTCGCTGAGTTGCACTCGGTCTTGTCTCGAATTAAGCCCGATACTGAGGCACGCTGGACGCAAGTGGCCCAAACAAGCCCGACACCGCACGCGACGCCGAAGCCGCGATTGCTGTTTGCGCCTGCGCCGTCGTTTCCGCCCGGCCAATCTCTGCCCGGGCAGACGGGGACCGGCCGTTTCCGTTTAACTTTTGATGGGCAGGGGAACGTTACCGATATTCGGATCGTCTCGTCGACCGGAAACCCGTACTTCGATCAGTCCGCGATAAAAACGCTTCGGCAATGGAAGTCTGCCCCCAGCCAGGGATGGCAAGCGACGGTCCCAGTGACGTTTCGAACAAGATGATAAAGGCGCAAGCCGCCGAACTTGAGTTGCCAGTGAAACCCGGTTGGTTGCACTCCTAAGCGCACGCTGCACCAACCGAATTGGTTGGTCATACTCTCTTCAGCAGCAATGAAAATTCGCCCGGCTACCGATGTCGATCGTGACCCGGTTTGGAACATTTTCCACGAGGTCGTTGCAGCAGGGGATACGTATGCGTTGGATCCGAACATCTCGCGGGAGGATGCGCTGGCGTACTGGTTTGCGTCTGGCACGCACACGTACGTGGCGGAAATTGACCGCGAATGTGTAGGGGAAGCTGACAGCTTCCCGGGGACGGCACCGCCGTCCCCTACAGTGAAGCCGAATCACGTCATCGTTGGCACCTACATCCTGCGGCCTAACCAATCTGGTAGCGGGTCGCACGTCGCCAACGCAGGATTCATGGTGTCAGCGAGTGCTCGGGGGCAGGGGATCGGTCGCGCGATGGCCGAGCATTGCTTGCACGAAGCGCGCCGGCTTGGTTTTCGCGCGATGCAATTCAATTATGTGATTTCCACGAATACCGCTGCGATCCGTCTATGGCAGGACCTCGGCTTCGAAATCGTTGGAACGTTAGTGAATGCTTTCCGTCATCCCGATAAAGGATACGTCGACGTGTACGTGATGTATCGCTCGCTCCTGTAGCCGCTTCGGTTTGCGAAGCGCGATCCCGATGTCTTAACCACCTGCGAGACGCGTCGCCCAAAGGGCGACGGCTACAATCGAAACAAGCATTGCAAAACAAATGATTTCCTGCTGAAGCTTGCAATGGAATGCAAACGGTAATTCAGGTAATCGCGACGGGGACCGGATCGTTACGGGAAAAGATCATGACCGATCCTCAACTCGGGCGGTTTAATCTAATTCCCAGTGAACACCAGCGTCCGGGCCGTCCACACGGCTGGGCAAAAATCCATGGCGAAACCGCGCACGGCGCGATTAATCTGGAATGGCACAGCCGCAGCAGAACATTGATTTGCCGTGTAGTGACGAAGCTCGGCAATAAGCCGAACTCCATCATTGGCGATTTTGTTGATTATCTGCTGGCGCGGCATCAAAGCCGTATTCTTGCCATTCACATTGTGCGCCGATGAATTCGGCGCCTACGTTTTGCCGCCTCGTTAGGCGCCAATCACTCTACCGTCACGCTCTTGGCGAGATTGCGCGGCTTATCGACGTCGAGGCCGAGTTCGACAGCGAGATGATACGCCAGAAGTTGGAGGGGGATGACAGCGAGGATCGGCATCAAGTAATCAGGCGCTTCCGGAAGCATGACGATCTCGTCCGCGATTCCTTTTAGACGCTTCGCACAATTGCCGCTTGTCAGCGCGATGATCGGTCCTTTTCGAGCCTTCACTTGCTCGATGTTGTTCAAGTTTTTTGAAAACACGGAATCATCCGGGGCGATGAAGACCGAGGGCAGATCGGGACGGATTAGCGCAATCACGACATGCTTGAGCTCTGCGCTCGGATGGCCTTCGGCGAAAAGGTACGTGATCTCCTTCATCTTGAGCGCGCCTTCGAGAGCAATCGGGAAATTGAACTGCCGGCCGAAAAACAGGAAACCGTTCGCATCGACATATCTGCCAGCGATTTCCTTGACCTGATCGCTCAGCTTCAGCACCGCTTC
>DASXHS010000111.1:0-18604 GCA_036488345.1 Candidatus Udaeobacter sp. | reverse complement strand
TAAGCGGTGTACCAGCCAGGGTTTTCAAGAATGTTTCGCTGAATGACAGGCGGCGTGATGCAGTCGTAGTAGCCAGCCCCGATGAACGAGCGCACCATTTTGTTTTTCTGTGCAATCGCTCGTAGCTCAGCCAGCGCTTCGCCTTCCGACCTCGCTTCCGGCAAATTCAGCTCCGACTCTTGTCGCGAGCCCCGATTATTTCGGGGTTGCCGTCCGAGACGAATGTCCTTCGGAACCGTGGCGTCGATGAGTGCACCGACGCTATCGAAACCCACGTCGCGCAACATCGCCCGGACTTCTTCCTCGTTCGGCCCGATGTGTCTGCGCGCGAACGAATCAATATCGACAGTCGGTTCGCGCATTTGCATTATCAGAAACTACAAAACGCCGATGGCGCTTCAACTCTCGAGCGCTGCTTGCGCCGCGGCTAATCGCGCGATCGGAATTCGGAAAGGGCTGCAGCTGACGTACTCGAGACCGAGCCGGTGACAGAATTTGACACTGTTTGGTTCGCCGCCGTGCTCGCCGCAAATTCCCAGTTTGATGTCCGGCCGCGTTTTCCGGCCGAGGTCCCGGGTAATTTCCATTAAACGTCCAACACCCTTCTGATCGATCGTTGCGAATGGATTTGAACCGACGATGTCGAGCTCCACGTACGCTGGAAGGAAACTGCCCGAATCGTCGCGACTCATTCCTAGTGTGGTCTGTGTCAGATCGTTCGTGCCGAAGCTGAAGAATTGCGCGGAGCGTGCGATCTCATCCGCAACCAGGGCCGCACGCGGAACCTCAATCATCGCGCCGACGAGATAATTAAATTTCGTCTTTTTCGCCTTCGCAATTTCCGCGGCGATGCGATGCACGATTTCGATCTGCAATTCCAATTCGCGGGGAAATCCGACCAGAGGAATCATGATTTCAGGACGGACCTTGATGCCTTTCTTTTGCATAGCCGCGGCCGCCTCGAAAACCGCGCGCGCCTGCATTTCGGAAATTTCCGGGTAAACAATTCCAAGCCGACAGCCACGATGTCCCAGCATTGGATTGAATTCGTGGAGTTCCTGCACTCGTCGCGCAATCTGCTCGACGCTAACCCCGAGTTTACGAGCGAGATCGAGCTGCTGCTCTTTGTCGTGCGGCAGGAATTCGTGGAGCGGCGGATCGAGGAAGCGAATCGTCGCCGGCAATCCTTTGAGCGCTCCATAAATCCCGGCGAAATCGTCGCGCTGATAAGGGAGCAGCTTCGCGAGTGCTTTGACCCGCTCTTCCTTACTTTCAGCGAGAATCATTTCTCGCATGGCATCGATGCGGTCGCCTTCGAAAAACATGTGCTCGGTGCGGCAAAGGCCGATTCCCTCCGCGCCGAATGCGATTGCGTTCGTCGCTTGTTCAGGCGTGTCGGCATTTGTGCGAATGCCGAGTATGCGGAATTCGTCCGCCCATTTCATGAGCTTTGAATACTCGCGGTAGGTTTCGCTTGTTTTCGCGTCGAGCGAGCGATCGATTAGCACCTGCACGATTTCGGAAGGTGCGGTGGCGACTTGGCCTGCGAAAACTTCGCCGGCCGTTCCGTCTATGGAAATGTAATCCCCCTGCGCCAACGTGGTGCCGTTCGCGCTGAGCGTACGCTTTTGATAATCAATCTGGATGCCCGTAGCGCCACACACACAAACTTTTCCCATTTGTCGCGCAACCAGCGCGGCATGCGACGACACGCCGCCCCGCGAGGTCAGAATGCCTTCGGCGGCGATCATGCCACGCAGGTCTTCCGGCGAAGTTTCAATGCGCGCGAGCACGACCTTGTCGCCTTTCTCGGCACGCCGCACTGCTTCTTCCGCGCTGAAGACAACATGACCGGAAGCCGCGCCGGGGCCCGCCGCCAGTCCGCTACCAATTTTTTTTGCGGAGCGCGACGATTGCCGGTCAAAGATCGGCGCCAGTAAATGCGCGAGTGAATCGGCCGGGACACGGCGCACCGCGTCCTTTTTGGTTATCAATTTTTCGCCGACCATGTCCACGGCGATACGGACCGCCGCATGACCGGTGCGTTTGCCGTTTCGCGTTTGCAAAATGTAGAGGCGATTATCCTCGACCGTGAATTCGAGGTCCTGCATGTCCTTGAAGTGCCGTTCAAGAGTCGCCCGAACTTTCATCAACTCGCTGTACGCTGCGGGCATTTCTTTCGCCAGATCGGCGATCGGATGCGGCGTGCGCACGCCCGCGACCACGTCTTCACCCTGCGCGTTGATGAGATATTCGCCGTAGAAAACCTTTTCGCCGGTGGCGGGATCGCGCGTGAATGCCACTCCCGTCCCGCTCGTGTTGCCCATGTTTCCAAACACCATCGTCTGAACGTTCACCGCCGTTCCCCACTCATGCGGGATGCCGTACTTCCGCCGATAAACGATGGCGCGGTCGTTCATCCATGACCCGAAGACGGCGCCGATCGCGCCCCAGAGTTGTTCGTTCGGGTCCTGAGGAAAAGATTTTCCGGTGCGCTCGTTAATCAAAGCCTTGAATCGTTGCACAAGCTCTTTGAGATCGGCGACGGTCAATCGCACATCGGGGAAGTCGTGCTTCCCGTAGCGCTCGTCCTTCAAGCCTTCAATTACTGCTTCGAACGGCTCGTGGTCTTCGCCCGGGCGTTTTTGAACGCCCATCACCACGTCGGCATACATCTGAAGGAATCGTCGATAGGAATCCCAGGCAAACCGCGCGTTGTTCGATTTCCTCGCAACGATCTCGACCACTTCATCGTTCATGCCGAGATTGAGAATCGTATCCATCATTCCCGGCATCGAATCGCGAGCACCCGAGCGCACGGACACCAGCAGAGGCCGTTCCTGGTCGCCGAACCTTTTGCCGGTGGATTTTTCGATCTTGGCCATAGCCGTCGCGACTTGGGCCTCCAATTGCTTTGGATACGCGCGATTGTGATCGTAAAAATAACTGCAAACCTCAGTGGTGATGGTGAACCCCGGCGGCACTGGTAGCCCGATCCTCGTCATCTCATGGAGGTTCGCGCCTTTGCCGCCCAATAAAGCTTTCATCGTGCCTCTTCCGTCCGCGTGGCCATCCCCGAAGTAATAAACGTAACGCGGTGTGCGCGTTCTCTTCCCAGCGGCGGCTTTGCGCGATCTGAATGGCATTGGTTTCCGCGCGCGTTGAAGTCGTTTTCGAAGATTAGATTTTCGTTTTGTGGCCATAATTTGCAGCGGCAGCGACCGCTGGAATGACGAAGCGCCAAACTAAATTCGGGCGTCCCGATGTCAACGATGCGGAACGAAACAGAGTTGTTTCGTTGCCTGTAATCATTCAGCTGCGCGGCTGACGAGCTTGCGAGACCGCCTGCCACAACACCGAAAACAATCGGTTAGCGGTTAAGCTGGCGCGGTTTCGCCGTTTGTCAGAACTTCAGCAATGATCGCCGTAAAGTCATCAATGCCGGTGCTGGGCACGATGATGCTGTTCCGGCGGCCATGAGCTTCCTCAGTGATACGCAAGAATTTACCGCGGTCATTCTCCCGGAGTTCGACATAGAAATGCTTGCGCTCAATCTGCAGTTCTTTCGCCTCGATGATGTTGTCCATTTTGCCTTAAGGGCGCTGAGTTTAGGTAGTGGAACTCTGAAATGGAAGAAAAATCGGCGGCTCTTGAGGGGAATTTCTTCCCGGGTCGCTGCTGGACAAAATCGAGGTAATTGACGGTTCCTAAGCGTTCTCGGCGCGGCGCGGAGGGTTGCTGTGCTGCCCGCTCAATCTACACTCTGGTGCGCGTTTGATCCTGCGCCGTCGACCATGCCTCATTCCATCGATCCTGGTTCGTATCGATCACCCGACCGGCAACGATCCGCCGTCCCGCTGCCAATCGAAACGAAGCCTAAGACCCACGATCCATACGCTGCGTTCCGTTTCGGAGATTACGCTCTGTTTACAGCCGGCAACCTATTGTCGATTACCGGGCGATTAATGCTCGCGGTAGCGGTGGAATGGGAGATTTATGCCCGGACCCACTCAGCGACTGCACTCGGGCTTGTCGGCTTAGCAATCGCGGTCCCAGTGGTTACACTTTCGCTGCCAGCCGGCCATTTGGCGGATCGGTTTAGCCGCAAGCACATCATCCTATGGTCGCAGGTTTTTAGCGCGCTTATGTCGCTGGCCCTTGCTCTGGTTTCCTGGAAACATCTTTCCATTCCCCAAATTGCGCCGTTGCGGGAGGGAAATCGCGCTCTGGCAGCTGTTGCCGCGATATTCGAGCGTCATCATCCAATGTTTCATTTCGATGACCCATCAGTCCCGCTGATTTACCTGCTTCTTTTCATAGGAGCGTCGGCGCGCACTTTCAGTTGGGCTGCGCGCAGCTCGTTTTTTCCGACGCTGGTTCCGCGTGACGCATTCGCGAACGCCGTCACCTGGAACAATAGCATTTTTCAAATCGGATCTGTCGTTGGTCCAGCTCTGAGCGGGTTCTTAGTCGCGTACGTCGGGTTTTCGTTCGTGTATCTGCTGGATGCTCTCTGTTCGTTCTCATTCTTCCTTTTGGTCGTCCTCATCCGCCGCAGCACGCAAAAAAGAGACCAGAGTGATGCGAGCACTTGGAAGAGTCTCATGGCCGGGCTGCGGTTTGTGTTCAGCAGAAATGTAATCCTCGCCACAATTACCCTGGATTTGTTTGCGGTTTTACTGGGCGGCGCGACGGCGTTAATGCCGATCTTTGCGGACCAAATTCTTCACTGCGGTCCGGTGGGTCTCGGGTGGATGCGTGCGATGCCGGCCATCGGCGCTTTTATGGTGGCGATGCTCATTGCGCATTTGCCGCCAATGAAACATGCCGGCAAAGCGTTGCTGTGGTGCGTGACCGGGTTCGGCGCCGCGACAATCCTATTCGGATTATCGAAAGTATTCTGGTTATCGCTCGGCGTGCTTTTTCTCATCGGAGCGTTCGACAGCGTGAGCGTGATCATCCGCGGGTCGATCGTGCAACTGATGACGCCGGATGAAATGCGCGGCCGCGTGTCATCGGTAAACAACATTTTCATCGGCACATCGAACGAGTTCGGCGCGCTGGAATCGGGACTGACGGCCGCGCTATTTGGGCCGGTCATTTCGGTCGTGGCGGGAGGGATCGGAACGATCCTTGTCGTACTGGGCGTTGGATTGCGGTGGCCGGAAACGCGGAAGATCGGCGCGCTGGATCGGACTCTGCGCTGAGGCTGCCACTGTAGGGCGTTTCTGTGAAACGCCATGGCAAGGCGTCTGACACAGACGTAGAAATCGACACGACTAAAATGCGCCGTGCAATGAAATCGTCCCGTACGGCGCGCCGCCGTCCTGGTGATAGCGCACTTCAGCGCGGTAGAAATCGAAGTCCCGGTATGGCTGGTAGCCAACCTCACCCGTGAATGTGACAATCGGCGAAATCTTCCAGTCAAAACCAGCTCCGGTTCGAATCTCACTGTATGTTACCACTGCGTGGTTGAGCCGAGGAATTCCATGCGAATCGCCAAACGCATCGTCGGTTCGGAAAGTCGCCTCGGTGATGGTTGCTCCTGCATAGAGTGATACATTGCGACTCACCTCATACTGCAGGCGAGGCGTTGGCAGGACAGCATCCAGCAGCCACTGTGGCCCTAATTTCCAGCGAAGACCTACGGCAGGAATTACAGGATACTTCCGTTCCACATCGACGCTTACGCCGAGGATAAGCTGCACGTTAGGACTGAAAATGTACGTGCCGCCGATGACAAAAGGCATGTCGAAATCATCCCAAAACAAATGGCCAAGGCCTGAATTGTACAAGCCGGGCTGAGTTTCCGCTCTGATGAGTATGGAATCGGATAACTGAGTATCGAGCCCGATGATCGTGCTGAAGGACTGCAATGTGTTGGGCAGGGCGGCGCCAGCTGGAAGCCCAAATGAGAACCGCTCCCATTGGGCGCCTAATCGCAGAACGCCAAGTTTGAATCGCGGCGTCAATACAGCGCGAATCTCCGAATCGATCTCATCAAAATCGTTGACGCGTTTGGCACCGCGTTGAACATCCCCTTCGCCAACATATGTGAGGTCGGCAGAAAACTCACCCGACAAAGGCCAAAAACCATTGCTTTCCTCGGAAAGCCCCGTTCTGACTAACAAAATCACCGCGGCCAAGATCAGAACACGCGGTCGCAGCCTGGACATTTTCATTCGTTCACCGACCCCCGGTCTCATGGCGAAAAAGAGTAACAGCTTTGGTGACATTCTTCATCATCACTGATTCCGAACCGAGCCGTTCCACACCACGAAGCGATCCTAGCGTTGCAGAAGAGATCATGTCGCCACGCCAGACGAGCGTCGAAGGTTTTCCTTCGACCGTAACGGGCCACAACTGATAAAGGGTGAGACCGACATAATAACCGCCACTGGCATAGTAAAGAACATCGGCGGATTGATAAGTGCCGCCGGCTCCGCCGCGGCTATAAGACGCGCCCAAGGTCACAACCCCGTGGTCATCAGCGTCGAGAAGTTCCCAGTAAAGCTCGGCTGGGAGCGAACCAGCGCCGCGTCCAATAGCCGTGGCTCCAAGCAGTCCCGAGAATTGTTGGCGAATTTTTCCCTGGTCGCGCAGTAACCCATTCACTTCATCACTCGCACGAACAGATGGACCGGCATGATCGTACGGCGGTTCTGCCGCCATTCCGCCGGATACAAAGCTTTTCGTTCGTGCGGTCAGCACATCCGTCCAGAACGCCATGACTGCCGGAGGTAGAACGCCTCCTCCCCCGCTTGCCGTCGCCGCAGAAAAGCGCTTTGCCTCGTCCTTGCTGATCTGGAGTTCAGGACTGAGTTTCTGGGTCGCGTTCACCAACGAACGAACGGAGGCGTTGTCCGGCGCGTTTTTCAGTCTGTCAAAACTTGACGGCCCCGCGCTTGATGTCAGATCAGAGTGTAAGAACACCTTCAATTCGCGATATTTCGCGGGATTCCAACGGCGCAATGCTTCTATTTGCTGCGCAGGCGAACCCGGCGCGACATAGCAGCTCTGGATGGCGAGAAAACGCGAATTCCTCATCGGCGGCCCGTGCGCCGTTTTCACGTCGCTTTTTGCCAGTTGCGCCAGATCGACTTTGTCGAAGATTGAGAACGAAGCGAGTTCGGATACAGGATCGGCGTTCGCGCTTCTTAGGCCGGCAATCGATATCAAAGAGACAACACCGGTCAAGGCAACCAAGCTCGGGGGCAAGCATCGAACTCGTACAATGGTTTCAACATTCATGACGGATAACCTGTTGGCCAGTGGGCAATGGTTGCAAATTTAAATCATCGCCGCAATAAGGTTTCACCATGAACGAACCGGTTATTCTGCTCGACCATTTGAGCAAGAGTTATGGGAACGTTCATGCGGTGCGCGATCTTTCCCTTCAAATCGAGCGAGGAACGATCTTTGGTTTTCTCGGGCCGAACGGCGCCGGAAAAACCACGACAATGCGCATGTTATGCGGCCTCACTCACCCGACCGGTGGCCACGCGACCATTGAGCGCGCAGACGTCTGGAAAGATCGCCAGGAAGTACGCACGAAGTTTGGTTATGTCCCGCAACGCTTTAGCCTGTACCCCGACCTCACCGTCGCGGAGAATTTTCGATTTTTTGGAGGCGCTTATGGTGTGCCCGGCGCTGATCTGGAGCAGAGAATAGAGCGGCTGCTTCGGGTGATCGACTTGGAAGAAAAAAGGAATACGGCGGCACAGAGTCTTTCGGGAGGAATGCGCCAACTGCTGGCGATCGGCTGCGCGTTGATCCACGAGCCCCGCCTCCTTTTTTTTGACGAGCCGACGGCGGGACTTGACCCGGTTCATCGGCAGCAAATCTGGAATCTCTTGTACGATCTGAGCAATGAAGGAAAAACGATTTTCGTCACAACGCATTATATGGACGAAGTGGAACGCTGCACCGAAGTTGGCTTTATCGAGGAGGGCCGGCTGCTGGCAAAAGCTCCCCCGCGTGCTTTGAAGTCGAGCTTTCGCAGTCGATTGCTCGAGATCGACGTCGAACCGCTCATGCCGGCGCTTGTTAGGCTGCGGGGTCTTCCCGAGTTGCTTGGTGTCTCGTTGCGCAGCGGTGGTCTGCGCCTGTACGCCCCGGAACCTGAGAAACTGATCGCCAGATGGCGCGAACACTGGCCGTTCCCGGATCTACGCTTGCTGGGCGAACGCTGGGTAGAGCCCGACATGGAGGATGTTTTCACGGCGTACTCGCAAGGTTATCACGGCGTTCTGACGAAAATAATTCCATGAAATGGCTGTCTTTCGAAGCTGTTGCCAGCGTCGCGTACAAGGAATTCCTGCACATCTATCGCGACCGGCGCGTACTGCTACTCGTACTTACGTTACCGCCGCTTTTCACACTGCTCTTCGGCCACGCCTTTGAGACGGGCGAACTAACCGACGTACCGAGCTTGCTGGTCAATCAGGACAACACACCGCGAGCGCAGACGTTCATCGACATTATTTCGAAGAACAAGACATTCGCGTGGCGCCGCGGATCGCCTGATGCAAAAGATCCCGCAGATTTGATTGCTCACGGCGTGCAAGCAACGCTCGTCATCCCAGCAGGGTGGAACGAAAGTCTGGAGAACGGCGACCCGAAGCCGCTTCTGCTTTACGTCGACGGAAGCGACATCAACACGGCCGATGCCGTAGAAGGCAGTGTGCGACAGAGCCTCGGAGATTTTCAGTTAAAACAGCGCGACAGCATGATTGAGAACTTGCCCGAAGAAGTCTTCGAGCTCGGCAAGCAGCTGCCCGTCCAGATACGGAAACGCTTTGTCTCAATGATGGAAATGTGGGGTATTGATCGCAAAGTACTTTACAACCCGAAGTCTCGGGTCATCGACTACGTCGTGCCCGGAATCATTGGACTAATCCTCCAATTACTCACGGTGACCCTGATGGCGTGCACGATCGCACGCGAGCGAGAATCAGGCACTCTTTACCAGCTGATGGTCACGTCGCTGCGGCGTCGTGAGATCGTGGTTGGCAAGATGCTGCCGTACCTCGTCGTCTCTGCATTCCTGGTGACAGTCATTATGCTGGTGAGCAATTTGCATTTTGGCGTGGCTTTCTATCAATGGCCGGCGCTGGCGATTGTTTGTCTGTTGTTTCTACTTTGCTCGCTGGGATTGGGCTTGTTGATTTCTGCGTTTTCGCGCACGCAAACCCAAGCGATTCAGTTCTCCGTGTTTTTCCTTCTACCGGTATTCGTGCTCTCAGGCGCGTTCGCGCCACTTCAACAGCTACCAACAGCGGTTCGGTACATCTCTGAGCTTTTCCCGCTCACCCATTTCTGTCGTGCGTTTCGACTCGTGAACATGTATCGCGCGGGGCCGGAGTTTTATAGTGGCGACCTTTTGGTTTTGTTGGCCGGCGCATTAATCACATTCGCCGGCGCCGTGTTCCTCCTGCGCCGTATTGAGCAGTGAGACAGGCAGAATGATGAAGCACGAATGACAAATAATGAAGGAACTCGGAAAATGCGCAGCGTTCTAAAAGCCAAAATTCGCTTTCTTTGGCCGGTGGTTGCGTTTGCCGTGACTTGTCTAGCTGCGGTAACCCTTGCGGCGGCAGGCCATCAGCACGCAACTCCTCAGGAGATCTTTGACGGGATGCGCGGCAGTTTTCAGCCTGGCAAGGCGAAAGGAGTCCACGCGCGCTACCAGTGGGACTTGAGCGGCCCCAATGGTGGCGAATGGTGGATCGACGTAAACGACGGGACCTACAAAATGGGTACGGGAAAAATCGCCAATCCGAGCGTCACTTTTATCGCCAAAGACAAGGATTGGGTCGCGATCTGCAATGACCAAATCAGCGGGACGTGGGCTTATCTTACGGGCCGACTAAAAGTTCGCGGCGATCAGGGAGTAGCCAGAAAACTCGGCGAAATTTTCCCCTAGAATCTCACTTCGGCTGCAATCCTGACGTACGGCGCCGGATCAACCTGCTTGGCTTGATGTGCGCGGTAGAAGTCGAAATCGCGTTCCGCGGTGCAGCCCGCACCAACGCTCAATTTGAGGTGTTTGATGCCGGAATATCCCACCTGCACGCCGGCACGGTACTCGCTATATTGGAGAACCGCGTTGTGCAGATCCAGCTTGTGTTCAGTGTGCGAGACGACATCGTCGGTCCGAACGCCCAGATAATTGAGCTCGCCGAGAAGCTTGAACTGCCAATCGTCATTCGGTTCGTAAATCAGCGCTGGTTTGGGAAAGACTGCCTGCAGTCGCAGTTTATCGCTGAACAGCCAGATGATTCCTCCACCGGGCGCGACCGGCGGGTCTTGGAATAACGACCAACCCAAGCCGACGACCGCGAAGATTTTGTCCTTTTTGAGCGGAAAACTTACGAACGCTCTTATCGGGATATCGAACGTATTACCGTTGATGTGATCCTGAAAGTAGAACCCCGGATCAAGTTCAATTCCTACGCCCGGAAAATCCTTCACCACGTATTCGTAGGCAATGTGAGCATAGGCTGCCTGCAGATGATCCGGCAAACCATTGTCGGTGCCGTTGAAATCGTAGCGTTCGTATTCAACGCCGAGGCGAAGATACCATTTTCCAGTAATCAAAAAGCGATGGTCGTAGCTGAAATCATCGTAGAGCGAATCACCGTCACCCAGCTTTGACTCCTTGAAATCGCTGTTGAACGTATATGTCGTTTCGTACGAGAAGATGTCGTGTGAATTTTGCTCTGCCAGCGTAGGTGATGGCTGAAGCTCAATGTTTGCGGGCCCAGCCACAGCGGCCGCGATTCCGGCGCACAGGGAAATGACAACGAGATATCGAAATTTCTTCACAGGCTTAAGGCGATTCGGTCATCGACATATCGGATAATGAAGGTGAGACCGATGTATCGAAAGCACACTATTTTAGCAAGGAATATTTCGATTGCGGTGCGTAGGCGGAAGGCGCTTCCTAAAAATTGCTCATTGGCAGGTCCGTCCGACGAAAGACCCTTGCGTTATCGGTTCCCGCGAGTCACCGCGCGGAATTAAAGCGCTGAGCGTGTAGCGCATGCGCTCGCCCGTGGGCATTAGTTGGCAACCGAAGCGGTTGCCCTACAATTCGGATCGTTGCTTAACCCGGCAGCAAATCGCCGGGCTCTTTTCAACTGCTGCCTATGAGAGGTGGAAAAAAAATCCGCATTGCCTTTTACCTGCTTGCTGCCGGCGGTGCGGCGCTATTTACATTGCTGCTGATTCGGCAGGGGGCGCCACACGTTATTAAGGCATTCGCTTCCGCCGGTTGGTGGATTGCAGCAGTGGCGATTTATCACCTCGTTGTCCCAGTGTTCCTGGATACGGTTGCGTGGCGGGCGCTCTTTCCGAAATCCGAGCGACTGCCGCTGTGGCAACTGTATTGGATGCGCTGGATCGGTGAGTCAGTCAGCACGCTCGTGCCTTCAGCTACTGTTGGTGGCGACGTCGTTAGGGCGCGGCTCGCGGCGCTACATGGCGCACCGATTCCCACTGCAGCAGCGAGCGTTCTAGTCGACATCACGCTGGGGGTTTTCGTCCAGATTGTTTTTACGCTGTTGGGTCTGGCCTTGATGGTTAGCGCAACAGGACAGCAAGGATTTGTCCGCCCGACGCTGATCGGAGCAGCGATCGGAGTTCTCGCTATCATCGGGTTCTATGTTGTCCAACGACTGGGAATGTTTCGCTTCATAGGTAAGATGATTTCGCGGCTGGCGAATGCGGAGGATTGGCATTCGCTGGTGCACAGCGGTGACACCCTGGACCAGGCGATTCGCAGGCTCTATGCGCGGCGGTACGGTGTGATCGGATGCTGCGCAGCGACGGCCGCCTCACTACTGTTCGGATCAGGAGAAATCTGGATAGCTCTTCACGCGCTCGGATTGCATCCGACGCTCGTGAACGCGGTGATTTTGCAAAGCATGGTTCTGGCTATCCGCTCTGCAGTGTTTCCCGTGCCAGGTGCACTTGGAGTGCAGGAAGGCGGCTACGTCGTCGTTGGTAGTTTGCTCGGTATTCCTGGTGACGCTGCTTTCGCACTGTCTTTGATTGCGCGCGTGCGCGAATTGATTCTCGGAATCCCGGGCCTGATTGCGTGGCAATCGATTGAAGCTCGCCGCCTTTGGCGCGCGCGTTTAGCTACAAGCGAGCAATAGAATTCCAGATTAGCATTTGCGTCTCGACGTTTGCAGCCGCGCACTCACGGCGCCAAAAACGAGAAAGGGCGTACCGTAATCGGAACGGCAAAACTAACGACTTTCCATGAAAGCAATGGCCGGTAATTTTATGAACGTGTACTTCCGAATTTTCCTTTTGCTTCTTTGGTTTCCTCTGGTGGCGCAGGCGGGAGATATCGATTTTTCGAACTATGATGTGCCGCTGTACACCCAGATCGTAGATCGGATCAAAGCCAAAATTGCTCTTCGTCTTGGCGATGGTCCCCTTACGCACGAGCGTTATTTTATAATTCCGTTTGCGTATCAAGACCGCGGAAATCACCCGGAATTCTCGCATTCGTTCATCTCCGTCATTCGGGTGTTCGCGGATAACAAACCAGCAAAAGTCACTCCTGGGTTGCCAACGCGACAATACAAGAATTGGGAATTCGAAGCGTTTACCATCAGCTGGTTACCTCGCGATTTCCTTAGCAATCCTCATCTGTGCGTCTTTGACGGCGCTGGCAGCCGCATTCTTCCAGAGAAGAATAAATGTCCCGTGTCGATCGGCCGAAACTTTACGCTCGCAGAAACGATCAAGCTTGCCGTGGATGCAAAGAATGCGGTGGCCATGTGGGGGCCTTATGAGATCAAAGAAGCCGCATTTGATCTCGCAGTGAAGCGCAAACACTTGCTCGACGGAGGAACCATTAAATACCGCGCCGATGATCGTCTTTATCAAAAAGACAAAGTCGCTATCAGTTGCTTTCATGCCATGCAGGGTTTGGACGAGCTTTTCCCAAAGGGCGGATTTCTCGGGACGGGATTCAAGATGTGGGGCTTCAATGGAACGGCCAGAGTGCTGATCGAATACACCGAGAAGGCGAGTAACAAAGGCTTACTTCTTGACCCAGTGGATGTAAAAGACGACCGGTTCGTCTTCGTTTATGCTCCCGCCGCGGGCGGCCCAGTACCATACAACCCCGCCAAATCCGCAGCCTCCTATCATCGATAAAGGCCGCAGCTGGCGGCCGGTATTAGCTCCCGAACCGATTCCTTTGGTTGGCGCGCTTGGCGCCGCGTTATCTAGTGCTCACCATTTCCGGATTATTCAGCCTGTGTTTTCGAATCGCGACGTTCAAGTCCGCGGTAGTCCGAACAATTGTACCGACGATCTTCATCGTGACCTGGCTCAATGGCTGCGCAATTCCGAAGGCGCGGCCGGAAAGTTCGACACGCGACAAGGCCTTCATCGAATACTGGCCGCAATCAAACGACAGCAAGAAATTGCGACTGGCCGTCAAGGATTTGATCGATATGAAAGGCGTGGTCACCACGGCCGGTTCCGAATTCCTAGCGAAGCACGCCTCGCCTGCAAAACGCGATGCAAAATGTTTGGCAATCGCCCGCCAAAGTGGAGTGCAATTTGTTGGAAAGACGAATTTGTCGGAGCTGGCGGTGGCGGTTTCCGGCATGAATGCCTACTACGGCACGCCGCGAAATCCATTAGATCGAGGGCGCATTCCAGGTGGTTCGTCCAGCGGGTCTGCGGTGGCGGTAGCAAACGATGAGGCCGATGTTGCGTTTGGCACCGACACCGCGGGTTCGATTCGCGTGCCGGCCGCTTGCTGCGGAGTTGTTGGTTTAAAGACAACCTTTGGGTTGGTGCCGATCGACGGCGTATATCCGATTGCTCCGAACCGGCTCGACACCGTTGGACCATTGGCCAAAGACATCGCCGGCACAGTCCGGGGCATGGACTTGCTGCAAGCGGGATTCTCGGGGCGCTATCGACAAGCGGTAGCCGCCAAACCTTCAGCCGACGGCCTTCGAATCGGGCGCGTTTATATAGAAGGAACAAACCCCAATGTAGATCGCGCAGTCGATGACGCCCTGGCAGCGACTGGATTCAAGGTCGTGAACCTAAGCCGCGAATTTACCGATAAGTGGATTCAAGCTCAAAAGGACGCAGCGACTGTGGCTGCCGTCGGTGCTTGGCTTTATGACCAAAAGTTCCAAAACGAATCCGAAGTGACCATTCGGACAAAGGCAGTCATCGCCCTTGGTGGGATTCAGTATAAGACCGCTTATCCCGAAGCGCTGCGGAAACAGACTGCGTGGAAATCAGAACTGCGCCGCACCTTCGAACATGTGGATTTCATCGCGCTGCCGACCCTGAAAAATCTGCCGCCCCATGTTCCGTTGTTTGGTGGCACCGTTGCGTTTGAGGCGCGAGCGCTGGCTTTGCAGAACACGCAGGCCGTGAATTTCGGGGGGGTTCCCGCACTAGCCATCCCAATTCCTATCTCTCACCAATCCGTTCCGCTCACTAGTTTGCAACTGATTGGTCCGCGATTTGCCGAAGCGGATCTGCTAAATGCGGGAAGACTGGTTGAGGCCGCGGTGAAAAACCGTTGAACTGGGGGCGCAGGCGATTTGGGTGCACCGCGGCACCGGAACACCGGAGACATCGTGGCTAATCGTGGTCGTCGAGGCTGTTCTTGACCTTTTCCTGCGCGCGCTTTTGGTGTTCGATCTCTTCTTTCGCGGCGCGCCCAGGATGTTCTCGCTCCTCTTTAAGCGCGTGCTTTTCTTCATGTGTGAGAGGACGGGTTGTTGTCGTGGTGGTATTGGTTTGCTGTTCGGTCCCGGCAGGGACGGTTGTTACCGCAGTAGTCGCCGTTGTTGCCCGCCGCACAACAACTCGCGACGCTACCAGCTGGTCGCCTGAACCCGTGTACTGGATTGAGAGCTGACTGCCGGGCGAAATGCGGTCGACTGCCACTGGAGTGCCAGTCTCGTCAACAATCGTCGTCTGTTTGGTTACGGAATAACGCAACGGGCTGGTGCCAGCTTCGCTTCTGACGACCATTGTCTCGGAGCCGGGAACGTATTCCGTGAATGCACCGTTTGTCGTGGTTACAGCCGTAGCGGCCTGTGCAAAGGCCTGGCTCGACCAGAAGCAGCTAATGGCCAGCAACGCTACGCCAAGTGTTGTCATTTTTGTGTTCATATCAATGGATTCGTAGCTGAGAGCAGTCCCGGTCTCGCCTTCGGAACACCAACCGAGAGTTCTGACAAGAAAGAAGCTCATTAAGGGGACCGCGAAGACCGCGGGGATGCGTCCAGCCGATCTTAGCATAGTGTCCATGTGCGACGTTCTGATGAAATCTCTACTGTACCGCCTCTTTGCAGTCGCAACGACAGCGTTGCTGCTGGTTGATGCCGCTTCCGCCGCTGAATCAGTTGACACCCTTCTCGAAAAAGGAAAAGCGTTCGAGCGAAAATTTCAGGCTAACAACGCCTTACCGCTCTATTTGTCGGCGGAGAAAGCGGAGCCGAAGAATCCAGAACTGCTTGTGCGGATTGCTCGGCAGTATCGCTACCTCATGACCGACGCGTCGGATAACCAAGAAAAAGTGCGGCTGGGCCACATCGCACTGGACTATTCCACGCGCGCCGCAGCGTGTGGACCAAAGGACTCCGACGCTCAGCTCGCTCCCGCCATCACTCTTGGAAAAATGCTGCCGTACTTGCCCACGAAAGAGCAGGTGGCCGCTTCTCCACGGATCAAGGTGTCGGCGGACAAAGCGCTTGCTATCGATCCACACAACGATACCGCCTGGCATGTTCTTGGCCGATGGAATCGCGTATTGGCGGAGGTCAGCTCGACGAAGCGACTTGTCGCCGGGCTTATTTACGGCCAGTTGCCAAAGGGATCATACGAGGAGGCCGAGCAGGCAATGAAGAAAGCGATCGCGCTCAATCCAAACCGTCTGATGCATTATATCGAGCTCGGACGGATTTACGCGCAGATGGGCAGGAAAGAAGAAGCGCGCCAATTCATCAACAAAGGTCTCGCAATGCCCGACACTGAAAAAGATGATCCGGAAACTAAACAACGCGGGCGGGAGACACTGGCGAAACTTTAGCTTCTCACTAAGGGATCGCTGCCGATGCGGCGCTGGCTTCAACCGCTGCTGGTGTCGGCACCGCTGACCACTCAGGCAAATCCGCCAGCCCGCCGCCCATGAAAAGATGATGCCAAAGCTGCGTCCCAGCGACCGCCATCAGACCCATCTCGACGGAAAGGCGCGGCAGCGAGCCGGGGCGCATTTTACGAAAGTCGGTCCGCCATCGAGCAACGGCGGCTGAATCAAAATAGCCGGTTTTGCGGAGCGATTCCTCGCTGAGAAGCTGCGCGACAAACGGCGGCTCTGGCTCCATGTGAAAGCTATCCAACGGCGCGCGGAATATAACTTTGTGCCGACGTGCCACAGATTTTGGCACCCAACGTTCGGCCAAGAGCCGCAGGAGGTGCTTATCCCGAAACCCGCGAAGTCGCCAACGCGGATGCAGCTTGGCCAAGAAATCGAAGACATCCTCGTCCAGAAACGGGTATCGCACTTCAACAGAAGAATGCATCGCGACGCGATCGCCTTTGGCTTGGAGGAGATGCCCGGCTAGAAGAACTCGCGCGGCAATCCATACTCCGCGATGGAGCGGATCCCATCGTTTGGCGCGGTCCACCGGAAAATTTAATTCAGTCCACGGATTCGTTTGC
This sequence comes from Candidatus Udaeobacter sp., assembly GCA_036488345.1. Lineage (GTDB taxonomy): Bacteria > Verrucomicrobiota > Verrucomicrobiia > Chthoniobacterales > UBA10450 > Udaeobacter. Next base: position 1,879 of record DASXHS010000111.1, on the reverse strand, counting down.
CCAATCGCTTCGTGCATGGACTTGCTGTAGAAGCGCAGCTTCGAGATCGCGAGCATTCCGTAGGCATCGATCCAGGCATTCGGACCGCCGACCGAATCCTCAACTTCGCGTCGCCAGGCATTGGGAAAATGCGGCACCTTGTTCACGCGCAGATAGGCGTTGCGGGCGACATTGCTGAGACCGAGGCCGGGAATGAGGTCGAGATAACCCATCAATTTCGCAGCCTTGTACCACGGATAACCGACAAGCCATTCGTCGGCACCTTCGCCGGTCAGCACCACTTTTTGGCCGCAACTATGGACGCGTCCTGACAGTTGAAGCAGGGCGGCGCAGGCTGTGTCGATCACGGGCGCTTCCGCAGCGGTGATCAGTTTCGGATACGTCGCGAGCGCATCTTTATCGCGGAAGTCCTGCACGATCGGCGGCTTGGCGCCGATGTGTCGCGCCGAGAGACTTGCTGCATCGAGTTCATCAAGCCCCGGCTCATGCACGCGCACGGTATAGGTGTTGATCGCCGGACCCTTCAGTTTGCAGGCCAATGCCAGGATCATGCTCGAGTCGACACCGCCGGAAAGATAAGAGCCGACTGGAACATCAGCCCGCAATCGTTCCTCGACAGCTTGGAGCAAAAGCGTCTCGAAGTCGTCAATGAGTCGGTTCGGATTTTCGCCCCGTTCCTCCGCACCTTGATCGGGAAAATTCATTTCCCAAAACGCTCGCTCCTGCACTACCGCACCTGCAGCATTCCCGTTGGCCGGAGAGACGCTCAGGAAATGGCCAGGCGTGAGAAGTTGGACGCCTTCAAAACACGTTCGCGGGCCGGGCACGGCCGAAAAAGTGAAAACATGATCGATTCCCCGACGATCCGGCCGCACCGGGACCATGCCTGATGCGAGCAATCCTTTAATCTCGGATGCGAAAAGAAGCCAGTCCCCCTGCCGCGTCCAGAAGAGCGGCGCGATGCCGAACCGATCGCGTCCGAGTTGGAGTTGGCGTCGCCGCTCATCCCACAATGCGATGGCGAACTGCCCTCGCAATCGCTCCCACATTTTCTCGCCATAATCTTCCCATAAATGGGGGATGACCTCGGTGTCGCAGTGTGTGATGAACTGGTGTCCCCGCGCCCTGAGCTCGTCTCGTCGCTCGACATAATCAAATAGCTCGCCGTTGAACACTACGCAGACGTTGCGGTCTTCGTTGAAGACCGGCTGCTGCCCATCGGCCAGTCCCACAATGCTCAGCCGGCGTGCAGCGAGAGCTAGTCCGGGACGAATCAAAAAGCCTTCTTCGTCCGGGCCACGATGCAACAGCGCCCGGGCCATTCGTTGAATACTCCCTTCGGGTACGCGACGTTGTCCCGCGAGATCGATTATACCTGCGATGCCGCACATGATGCTATTGTTCTAGTTCCAAGTTCATCGGCCGGTTAATGTTTTCTCCACTATTTCATATTTCGCGGCGCATGCCCAAACGGCCGCAAAATGACTGATTTGCGAATAGTTAATGGAATTTTGCCGTCTACAGGTTACTCAATAGACCTCGTGAGGATGGGCTGCTCACCGTTCGACATAGACAAAGTTTATATATCATCGGGCTTCCGGGACACCGGCCATTTATGCACAAAGATCGCATCGCTATCATAGGAATCGGATGCCGCTTTCCCGGCGGAGTTAATGACGCGGAGTCGTTTTGGAAGTTGCTGATGGAACGCAGGGACGCAGTCAGCGATGTACCGGCGGATCGATGGAATGTGGAGCGATATTACGACCGCGAGCCGGCCATTCCCGGAAAAACGTTTGTTAAACGCGGCGGATTCCTCGACCAAATCGACAAGTTCGACCCGCAGTTTTTCGGCATTTCGCCGCGCGAAGCTCCGTAC
>DASXHS010000104.1:0-12677 GCA_036488345.1 Candidatus Udaeobacter sp. | reverse complement strand
GCCAATTCGGCAGGCGCAGCGCAACTGCAGGAAGCGCGTGTTACTCAGGTAGTGAATGATGTTAAACTGCTGCTCGAACAATCGGCTCCCCGGCCGGCGACGACTAGCGATCTTATCCGCCGTGGTACCGCTGTTCGCACTGGCACGCAGTCGCGTAGCGAATTGACTTTCGCCGACCTAACCATCACCCGCCTCGGTGCCAACACGATTTTCAGTTTCAAAGAAGGCACGCGGGAGATGACTCTTATCGACGGAGCGATTCTCTTTCAGGTACCCAAAGGAAGCGGCGGCGCGACGATTAGAACAGTTGGAGTCACCGCCGCAATTACAGGTACTACCGGCATCGCCGAATTTCATCCCGCCACAACTAGTCATCCTCAACTCAGCAAGTGGCTTTGCCTGGAAGGCACGTTTCACCTTTATCTGCCCAACGGTCAATCCGTAGAGCTAGGTCCCGGCAAAATGGCCACGGCTGACGGCAAAAGCTTTTCGAAAGTGATGACTTTTGACATCGCAAAATTAACAAGCACCTCGCTCTTTTTCACCGGCTTCGATCAGCCACTGGCCAGTATGAATTTGATCATGCTGGAATCACAGAACCAACTAGCCAGTAGCCTTCTTGCCACCACGACGAATCCACTTGATCCGACGAGGATCGTCAACGTGACGAGTCAGGCTATCGTGGCCGAACAAACACAAACGTCACCGCCGGCATCACCAACTCCTCCAATAACACCAACTCCCTCGGTATCACCGACACCGCCACCTCCAACTCCGAGTAAGTTCGGGACGCCGTCCGTGATTTCTTCGCCAGTTCCTTATCGAATCACGAATGGAACGGTCATCACAACCGATCCGTCAATTACCACCAATGGCGTGACAGATTATGGGAAAATCTATCGCGGGCAGAATGATGACGGTCCATTCTCGCTTTGGGCTTTCGGTTCGACCTCAGCTTTCGATACGGCCTTGCGCATTGATGATACTTTCTTTGCGGACCCAAGCCATCTGCCGATCGCCGTTTTTAAATTCGAGAGGCTTTCGCTCACCGGCGATCCGACCATCGACACGACCAATGGCGTGTCAAAGCTTGGCCTAATCGGTGTAGACGGAATTACCTCTGGCCCACCGGGGGGCGCGTTGACGTTCACGGGGCTCGACCTGTTGCTGCTGGCGACTGTTAACGGTTCAATCAATCTCAGCTCGAACGTTTCGTTCCAAGATCTCCACGAGCTTGTGATGTATGCGCGCGGGGCCGGGTCCGACCTCACGATTAATTCCCCAATTTCCAACGTTGGGATTCTCGGTCTTATCGCAGAAGACTCGCTTCACTTCACCAACCCCGGCACGATGAGCATCGGCAAACTCGATGCGATCACCGGGGGCGATTTGGTCCTGCAAATTGGCGGTTCGCTCCTGCTCAACGGCAGGGTGAGTCTAGACGCTATCGTTTTGCCGGGGGCGAGCGTTGCGAGCGGAATCAATCTCACACTTAACGTCACGGGCGATTATACAAATAGTTCGGCGACCCAGTTTTCTCATTTGGCTATAACGAACCGGGACCACATTGGCGGTGACGCCAATATTACGGTTGGTGCCACAAATATTTCCATTGCCAATAACCTCGATCTACAAATCGCCAACCAGCGCATTCTCGCCGATCCGGCCGGTGGCCACATCGGCGAGGACGCGCGCATTAATGTCGATGCGTCCAACGACATCAACATTGTAGGCGACGCCGCCTTCCAAATCCTGAATAACGAGCGCGGTCATATCGGCCGGGACGCAAATATTCTTGTCACCACCGGTGCCAGTGGCGACTTCAGGGCGAATTCCGCTCTTGTCTTCATTAACAACCGCAATGGCGGGTCGATCGGCTCGGGCGCCAACCTCACTTTTAACGTCGGCGGTGCTCTGATCACCCAGACCAATGCAACGACAGGTGAGAACGCGGGAGAAAGTTTAGCACTTTTGATCTCGAACCGGAACGACGGCAGCGGCGGGGGAACGATCAACGGGAATGTCGGTCTTACCTTGAATGCGGCCAGCGCTTCCATCGGCGGGAATCTGCTCGCGGGCATCAGCACCAACGCGGGGGGCAACATTGCTGGCAGCACGTTGAACAACGTTGCAATCGCTGGCGATCTGATGACTGGCGATGCAGTCTTTGACGTTCAGAACACGGGCTTTAATAACACCGGCTTCCTTGGCGGGGGAACCATAGGCGTGGACGCCGTTGTGAATCTTAGCGCGAACAATATCTTAGCAGGTGGCGTTCTCGATGTTGAACTCGATAACGACGGCGGCGGCCACATCGGCCGCGACGGACTGATCAACATCATTTCCCACAATATCAACGCGCAAAGCGATGTGCTCTTCAAAATCTTTAACAACGCACTCAATGGAAGCCCGGCTGGAACGATCGACGCAAACGCCATGATCGACGTGACCGTAAACAACATTTCAACCGGCGGGAGCCTTTCTGCGGCTATCGAAAACTCGAGCGGCCTCGGAAATGGCTTGATTGGTGCAACGATCGGCGGGGATGCCACTGTCAACATCACCGCAGCAAGCCTGACCGCGAATTCTTTGCTTGCTCAGATCGACAACACGGGTGGCAGTATCGGCGCTAATAATGAGGGTAGCGCGATGATCAATATGAATGTTGCGAACTCCGCAACCGTCACCAATGACGCAACGGTTGCGATCTACGGCAGCGACGGGGCGGTCGGTGGCGCGGGGATCAATATTAATGGCGGCAACTATAATGTCGGCGGAACGTTCCTTTCTTACATCGACGGCAATGGCACGATCACATTCAATAATGCCAGCGCGCACGCGGACGTCCTTAAAGCCGGCGTATTTGGCGCTAACGGCGTGCTCAATATCGGTGGTGGCACGCTCTCAGCCGATTCGACGCTGAAACTTTACGCGCCAGGGAGCAATGGTCAGCTTAATTTCATTTCCAACGTCACGCTTGGCGGCAACAGCGTTAAGATTCTGGCCGCCAATTCGATCACCATTTTTAACAATGTCGTAGTCACCATCGGTGGCCCAAAGCCGGCCGACGTTTACACCGGCTTCACCGGCGAAATTCCAAACGCCAATTACACCGGCTTCGGCGGTAACAAGTCTACAACCGGCACATTCGCCGGCGCAGGCGCGAATGATCCGCAACCGTTAACCAACGCACCACCATTCGGCCCCGCCTCGTCCGTTAAGGTCAAGAGCGGCGGCAACGTTACCAGCGGGAAGAAAGCCGACAACGTAATCAACGTCAGGAGCTCAGATGAGTTGCTGGCGCTGCTCGATCGTGCTGCTCCCGGTCCTGGTGGGAAGATCACGATTCCGGCTTCCAAGAACACGAATAAATTGAGAGATTCCAGTCGAATCACTGCCGCTAATCGATTGAATGCCGGTAATCGCTTGAACGTAAATCGTCGCGCGATGGACATGCGAAGCGCGTCTTCATCGGTGACGGGACATTCGCCGCAGTGAAATTCGCCGGCTGCGGCGAGCGATACCGCGCCGGCAAGATCAGACGACAACGGCGTCATGGTTAAATGGACGTGAGTAGCAGCTCCGAGTTCGTCTGCCCGCGGTGCAACGTGCCGCTGAAAGACATCCGGACTTCGGGCGGCGTTTTCTACGGTTGCGATATCTGTGGCGGTCGCGCCGTGACCATCGAGTTATTGCGCAAACGCTTTACGGAAGAATCAATTAACCCGCTGTGGCTTCATGCGACGCGAGGCGAGGGATGCGTCGGCCTGCCTTGTCCATCATGCCAGCAGCCAATGATCAGCGTCCCTTTATCTGACCAAGCGGAAATCAGAGTCGATGTCTGCCGGCACTGCCATTTCATCTGGTTCGATGCTCACGAAGTTGAGACCCTTGTTCCGCGCCAGCCAGACCCGGTCGCTCCCGAACTCCCGCAAAAAACGCGCGAGGTGCTCGCGATCGCTGAGGTCGAGCGTTTGGCCAAACAGGCCGAGGGCTCCGATCTTGACAGCGTCGCACCCGAAGAATCGTGGAAGCAGATCGCCGGGTTCCTTGGAATGCCGGTCGAGTTCGATGCACCAGAAGAGGAGCGAAGACCGTGGGCAACATGGCTGCTTTCAGCTGCCATCATTTGCGCCAGTCTCCTTGCGTTTTTAAATCTGCGCGAGGTAGTTCAACGTTTCGGATTGATTCCCGCGGAGGCGATGCGGTTCGGTGGATTCACATTCGTCACATCTTTTTTCCTTCATGCCGGCATCATTCATCTCGCCGGGAATATGTATTTCCTGCTGGCGTTTGGACATGCCATGGAAAATTTTCTGCGACCACTGCGTTATCTGGCGCTCATTGCACTGGCAGCATTCATCGGTGATCTGGCGCATATCGCTCTTGATCCTCATTCGCAGACACCGTGCATCGGCGCCAGCGGCGGCATTGCAGGCGTCATTACGTTTTACGCACTGAATTTTCCGCGGATGCGACTCGCGTTTCTGATGCGCTGGGGTTTTGTATGGTTTCACTGGATTCGATTGCCCGCCTGGTTCGTTTTCGTCCTCTGGTTTGTTTTCCAGATCATCGGGACACTCGAGCAGAGAGCAGGAATGAGTTCCGTCTCATCGGCCGCGCATTTAGGCGGCGCGGCATTCGGCGTTCTCGCGTGGCTCGTTTGGCAAAAACCGAAGGACGAACGTCGAATGCTCGAATGACGAAGGCATCCCAAAATCCGAATGAAAAGCGGTTGTCATTTTGTGTTCAGCATTTAGTTTCCGACCCGCGATCTCTCCGCCTGTCCTGCGTCTGTGGGATAAATCAGTGAGCGAGGCTGGAAAGATCGATAACGGAACAACAACAGCTCACTGAACGAGGGCCCCGAAAACATTCCCGGGGCAAAACAACAATGCCAAGAGCTACAAATGCCCCGGCAAGCCGTGCGCGCCGGAAACGAATGCTGAAAAAGGCGAAGGGCTACCGCGGCCGCCGCTCAAAACTTTTTCGCTACGCGAAAGACGCGGTCATGAAGGCCCAGGTTTGGGCCTACCGCGATCGCAAAACTCGCAAACGCACATTTCGTTATCTTTGGATCCAACGTCTCAATGCCGCCGCACGGGCGAACGGCATGACTTATAGCCGCCTGGCCGAAGGACTGAAAGCGGCCGGTATCGGACTGGACCGCAAAATTCTCGCCGATCTCGCGGTCACCGACGAAGTCGCATTCAAATCGATTATCGATCAAGCGAAGAGCGCGCTGGAAGACAAAGCGAAGTCAAAAAAGAAAGCGGCGTGATTCGTAAATCGAGATCGGTGAGTCGAGATTCGATTTCCCGATTTACGATGTGACGATTTAACGATTCACGAAATCCATGCACCCGCTGGAACAACTGCGCGACGACGCGCTGCGCGAGATTGAAGCTGCGCGCGATGAGAAATCGCTCGAAGCCGTCCGCGTAAAATATCTCGGAAAAAGCGGCAGCATCTCCGAATGGGGCGAACGGATGAAAACGCTCGGCAAAGAGGAACGGCCGGTCGTCGGCAAGCTGCTCAACCAGGGGCGCAACATCGTTAGCGCAGCGCTTGACCAACGGGGCGAAAAAGTCCGTGTTGAAAAAGAATCCGACGCCCTGGCGAGCATCGACATCTCGCTTCCGGGGACGCCACATGGCACCGGTTCCCTGCATCCGCTTCATCAGATGCACGAGCGCGGAATTCAGATTTTTAGACGAATGGGTTTCGCGCTCGCGGAAGGTCCCGATATCGAAACAGAGTGGTACTGCTTCGATGCTCTGAATACGCCAGCAGATCACCCTGCCCGCAATGAACAGGACACGTTTTATTTGCCGGATGGCCGACTTTTGCGAACCCATACTTCCACCGTGCAAATCCGCGCGATGGAATCGGCACCACCTCCGATCCGCGTGATTGCCTCAGGTGCGGCGTATCGGCGCGACGAACTCGACGCAACACACAGCCCACAGTTTCATCAGATCGAAGGATTGTACGTCGATGAAAACGTCAGCGTCGCCGATTTAAAAGGGGAGCTCGAGTTTTTTATGCGCGAACTCTTTGGTGCGGAAACCGAAGTGCAATTTCGGCCGCATTTCTTCCCGTTTACCGAGCCAAGTTTGGAGGTTTACGTCCGATCAAAAGCTTTGAAAGGCGGCGAGCAATGGATCGAAGTAGCCGGTTCCGGGATGGTGCATCCGGCCGTTTTTGAAGCGGTCAACAAAACGCGTGGCGATAACGCTTACGATCCCGAAAAGTGGAGCGGCTATGCATTCGGGCTCGGCATGGATCGGCTTGCGATGATTCTATTCGAAATTCCCGATATCCGGCTCTTCTCGCAGAATGATCTGCGCTTTTTGAAACAGTTCGCGTGAGCATGGTTTCGTCATGTCGAGCAAAGTCGAGACATCCCGTTGCATTACAGTCAGTCAATGCCGCGGGATTCCTCGACTTCGCTCGGAATGACTGTGCAAAAAAATGAAGTTCTCCGTTAACTGGCTGCGCGAATTCGTCGATCTTCCAAAGAATCCGGAAGAGATTGCTGACTTGCTGACTCGCGCCGGCATTGAAATAAAAAAAATCGAGACGCGCGGCGCGAATGTGGAAAACGTCGTCGTTTCGCAAATCGTCGCGTCCTCGCGTCATCCGAATGCCGATCGGCTCACGGTGTGCGAAGTGGACGACGGGAGCGGGTCGAAGCGCCAGATCGTTTGCGGTGCAACAAATTACAAAGCCGGCGACAAAGTTCTTCTTGCGCTTCCGGGCGCGAAGCTGCCGAACGGCACGGAGATTCGTAAGAGCAAACTACGCGGCCTCGAGTCGGAAGGAATGTTGTGCAGCCCGATCGAGCTCGGTCTCGGGGAGGACGCGTCCGGTCTGCTAATTTTGTCGCCCGATGCAAAAGCTGGCGCACCGATCGCTGATCTTTTCCCAGCGGATACGATTCTGGACGTCGAGATCACGCCAAACCGTGGCGATCTGCTGAGCCATTTCGGGCTGTCCCGTGAAATCGCGGCGTTGCGCGGATCGTCATTCCAAGCGGAGCGCAGCGAAGTCGAGGAATCCCGCAGAAAACCTCAAGGTAAAGCAACGGGATCCCTCGACTATGCTCGGGATGACGGGCTGGTAACCATCGCGGCAACTCGCGAATGTCCATTCTTCTCGCTGCGCAAAATCGACAATGTAAAAGTCGGTCCCACCCCGCAATGGTTGCGCGCGAAGATTGAGAGCGTCGGTGTTCGCTCGATCAACAACATCGTCGACATTTCGAATTTTGTGATGCTGGAGCTCGGCCAACCGACGCACGCATTCGACGCCGATAAGCTAAACGGCGGGATAAATGTGCGGCTCGCCCGCGACGGCGAGAAATTCCTTGCGCTCGATGGAAAAACTTACTCGCTCAAGCCGGACAATTGCGTCATCGCCGATCAGGAACGCGCGGTTGGAATCGGCGGCGTGATGGGCGGCGAGGAAACGGGTGTGACCGATTCGACCAAAAACATTTTGCTCGAGGCCGCTTATTTTTTGCCGGCAAGTATTCGCCGGACGGCGCGCCATTTGAATCTGCAAAGCGATGCAAGCTACCGATTCGAACGCGGGGTAGACCCGGACATGATTTTGCGAGCGTCGCAACGCGCAGCCCAGTTAATGGGGGAGATCGCCGGTGGAAGTCCAGCGAAGGAAGTCCATGTTGCCGGTGAACTTCCAGCCGATCCTGCCGACGTCCTGTTGAGCTACAAGAAATGTTCCCGCGTAATCGGCGTCGCAATTGATCCAAAAACAATTGACGAAATTCTCACGGGTTTTGGGCTGCGGAAAACCGCAGGTACTAACGAGTCCGCAACCTGGAAGATTCCGAGTCACCGCCGCGATTTGCAGCGCGATGTCGATCTAATCGAAGAAGTCCTCCGGGCGTACGGAATAGACAAGATTCCGGGAAGGACCCGCGGACGCTTCATGCCAACGAGCATGGCTGACCGGTCACACGATCTCGAAACACTATTTCTCCGACATCAATTGACTGGCTCCGGATTGTCAGAAGTGCGGACATCAAAATTGATTTCGAGAAGCGCCATGGCTTCCGATAAAGCGGTCGAGTTACGCAATCCGCTAAGCGAAGATCACGTCGCGCTGAGGCCAAACTTGATCAGCGGTTTGCTCGACGTTCTCGAACGAAACATTCGTGCAGGAGCCGAAGGCGCTTCGATTTTTGAAATCGGCCGTGTTTTCATCCCACCGTCGGGGAAAGAAGAACGGCATCTCGGAATATTGTTATCGGGAAATATCGATACTGCGTCGGATTGGCGATCACAGATCAAGCGGAACCTCGACTTGTTTGATTTGAAAGGTGCTCTTGAAAGCGTTGTTCCAAATGTGTCGTTTCGAGCGGGAAAATTTTCCGATTTCGCGCTCGGAGTCGAAGCCTGGTCCGGCGATCGGCGCGTCGGATTTGGAGGGCAGCTCCTGGCAGACAAATCGAGTGCGTCGAATTCAGTTCTTGTTGCCGAACTGAATGCCGATCTTCTTTTGGAGAACGGCCGATCGGCCAAAACATTTCGAGAACTCGATCGCTACCCATCGATCACGCGCGACATAGCGATGATTGTTCCTGAGAAATTGAGCCACGTTGAAATTCTGCGCGCGATTCAAGAACCAGAAGAGCCGTTACTTGAGAGCGTGCAATTATTCGACCTGTTTGAAATAGAGAAAGGCGTGAATGCGACTTCTTCCGGAAAATCACTCGCATATAGATTGACATACCGCGCGAAAACTCGCACACTGACAAACGAGGAAGTGACCACAGTGCATGCAAAGATTCGCGAACGAATAAAGCGCGAACTCGGAGCCACGCTGCGGGAATAGTTCTTTGAGAGCCGAGAGCCGTTCGTTGAGGGTTGGGAAGAAAACCAGTGCTTTTCTCTCAACTCTCGACCAACGGCTCTTTGAATATTTACCCTGCGATGTTCGAGATTACGAGGTGTGATTCCCGAACCGCTATTTGATGAAACTAGGAGGCTGGGTCGCCCGCAGAACATGGCAGGCCTTTATTGGAAGTCAGACGCTGCGACGACGGTCATCCACCCGTTACTGAAGGGAACGGGTGATCCGCCTGAACGGCATCGGCGGGGTAAGATTTGAAAAACCCGGATCGAAATTTCGATCCGGGTTTTTTTGCCAAGGACTATTGTCATTCTGAGCGACGAGAAGAATTTCGGCTCTTTTTAACCGCAGCGCTGCTAGAGATGTTTTGCTTCAAGCCAACGGTGTATTCGCTTTAACCCTTCAACCGATTTGAAAATGACGCGCGAACATCGACAATTCGCGTGACGTGCGCACGATTTTAGCTCTCGAAGACGGCCGATATTTCGAGGGCGAATCTTTTGGTGCAACCGGCACGTGCGTCGGTGAGATTTGCTTTAACACTTCCATGACCGGTTACCAGGAAGTGTTGACCGATCCGTCGTATCGGGGGCAAATCGTGGCGATGACTTATCCATTGATCGGAAACTACGGGATCAACTCGCTCGACGACGAAAGTCGCTTCCCGCACGTGCGCGGATTCGTGATTGAGGAACTAACCGAAGTCCCAAGCAACTGGCGCTCGGAAATGTCACTCGATGAATATCTGCGGAAATGGAATATCCCCCGCACGAAAGGAATTGATACACGCGCTCTCACGCGGCATTTGCGCACGCGCGGTGCGATGAAAGCGTGTTTCACAACCGAAGAGATTTCGCCGGAAGAAGCGACGCAAAAAGCCATCAAAGGCGAAGGCGTGATCGGGATGGATTATGTCCGCGAGGTCTCAACGAAAAAAATTTATCGCTGGGATCCCGAGGACAAACTCAGCGTGCCGTGGTCGATCCAAAAATCATCAGACGGACAAGACAGACGTGCGCTGCCCCCGATCCGCTTCCGAGTTGCCGCATACGACTACGGCATAAAAGAAAATATTCTGCGCTTGCTTCGGCAGAAAGGTTTCGAGGTGACCGTCATGCCGGCCGGCACATCGGCTGAAGAAGTGCTGGCCCTGGATCCCGACGGAATTTTTCTTTCCAACGGCCCGGGAGACCCCGCGGCGCTCGATTACGCACACAAAACCGTGCATGATCTAATGGGCAAGAAGCCGATCTTCGGGATTTGTCTTGGTCATCAAGTTCTCGGATTCGCTTTTGGCGGATCGACATTCAAATTGAAATTCGGCCATCGCGGCGCGAATCAGCCGGTCAAAGATTTGCGCACCGGGAAAGTGGCGATCACCGCACAAAATCACGGGTTCGCCGTGGATTCGGAGTCGCTCCCCTCCGAGGTTGAAGTGACTCACGTCAACTTGAACGACGGCACAGTCGAAGGAATGCGTCACAAGAAATTGCCGATTTTCAGCGTCCAATATCATCCCGAAGCTGCGCCCGGACCGCATGATGCCACCTACTTTTTCGACCAGTTCGGCGAGTTGATTGAGAAGAATAAAAAATGACGAAGACCGAATGACACAATGACGAATTAATGACAAAGCACGAATGACGAAAGGTCAGAACGGGGCCGCGTCTTCGACATTCGTCATTAAACATTCGTCATTTTCTGGCTGTGATTCATTGACCAGCGGGCCGCCCAGCCGAGATTTGTCTCATGTTTAATTCAACGAATAATAAACCTACCGTCTTGAAAGTTGCGGTGACTGCGACATTCATCGCAGCATTGGCAGTGTCGCCGTTGGCGATGGCGCAGGAACACGAACACGGTGGTGACACGGCCGCTTCGAAAGAAGTGACCGGCGAAATCGTCGATATGATGTGTTACGTCGATCATAACGCCGTCGGCGAAAAGCATGGTCAATCTTGTGGCGCGAAATGCATCAAGAGCGGCGGTCCTGCCGGGATCGTTAGCGACGGTAAAGCGTATCTGGTCGTCGGCGAACACAAGCCGATGAACGATCAATTGGCTGAGTATTGCGGCAAGACGATCACGCTGAAGGGCAAAATGGCCGAGCGCGGCGGGATCGCCATGATCGAGAACGCCGAGATCGTGAAGAAGTAAACCGCTCACGCACGCCCGTCATTCCGAGCGAAGTCGAGGAACCCCATGGCATTGCGCTGACGTAGCTTCGCGAGATCCTTCGACTCCGCTGCGCTCCGCTCAGGATGACAGTTGGTCACTTGTAATACGGCCGCAACGACGGTCGCAATTTTCCAATTCGAAGAGCGTTTTCGATTTGCAGATCAGGGAGACTCTCGTCGGAAAGCGTCCGAATCTCGCGTGATTCGAGCGCAGCGATGGGTAATCCGTCGCGAAACAGAATGCGGTTCGAGGTGAACGCCGGGATTCGCGCTCCTGGTGTGAGGATACCCTGCAAATTTAACGGATCGGCAGCGCTCAACGTTATCAGCTCGCCGTTTGACGAAGTCTTCCGGATCGATCGCAGCAGACCGATCGCCTCCGGCAACGCAAATTGTTCGCCGCTTACTCCGCCAACGAAATAACCGCCGCGAATTTCTCCGCGCGCTTCGCATCGCCGATAAATGCGCCCCAGCTCGTACCACGTAACGGGGAAACTCTCTCGTTCGAGCAATCGGCGAAACACAATTCCGTAACGGCGCAGCAAAACCCGTGCGAATTTTTCAATCGCCGCCTCGCGCGGGCCTGCGCCGTTTGATGCGCCCATTGTTGCTAAAGAGGCACCGCTCCTTGGCAACAATGACCAGCGACCTGCAAACTCGATACTGGCAAGGTTTGTTCTGCGCCGGCGTTTTGTAGCATTTCGGCCAAAGGTCGGACGTTTATTCGAAGGAACAAGAAGAGCGCGTAACCCGTCGAAACTATCTGAAGTTACCAGACCGAGCGCCGCGAGCTGTGACAAAGCATCTTCAATTTGGGAGAGTAACAGACCGCTGCGGTTTACCAGTTCGCTGAAGAAAAGCGCACCGCCGCTTTGCAGTGCCTTAAACACCTCTTGGCTGTTAACCGAAAGTTCAGTTGCCCAGTTCGGCGAAGTCAACATCAGCCAATCGGCGAGGTTTTCGCGCAGATAAAGCGCGATCGGACTCGTCCGCAATGGCGCCGATGCACGTGCGTTTGAATTTTGCGGAGTGCTCAAACGTCCCCAGCCAACCCGGCCGGAAAAACAGAGCCGGTCCAGCCATTCAGGATCGTAATCGGCCACACGCGCCGGAAGCACCGCCGATTCCCAGGCAGCCAGTGGCAACTCGCAGCCGTCGAGCTGTTCCAGGACGGATTGCAAGCCTTCCAGACCTTCGGTCCGATGTTCCTGATCAGCTCGCTGCCAGGCAAAAAGGAAACGATAGAAATCGTGAATCGAGACCGGCTGAATTTCCGCGCGCAATCGATCGATCGTGAGCCGATGAATTCGCGCCAACAATCTGCGATCACACCATTCTTGCTCGGCGGCATCGGGATGAAATTTGCCACGCAACACAAAACCTTCCGATTCGAGTGCGAGCAGCGCCGCGTCAATTTCCGACTGTTGCAAAACCAGTATATCTGCGAGCTCTCCAGCCGTGATTGGTCCGCAGACTTCCATGCGACCGCGAACTAATTCGCGAATCGCATCGGCGCGTTCCCAGGTCTTACCTTGCACGGAATCAGGCAAAACCAATTTGGGCTCACAGACAGCGTTCGGATAGATCGCCCGAAGCATCGGAAGCCGTTCCGCAGCGATGTAA
>DASXHS010000101.1:0-3384 GCA_036488345.1 Candidatus Udaeobacter sp. | reverse complement strand
CCGTGCAGCAAGCAATCCAGATCGCACCGCAGCGCCCTTTCCGCGGTTCGGAAAATTCTCCAGCAAACGCGTGGTGATCGGTGCCGACTTTAATCTTTCACGCGCGATTGCTCCCGTCCCATCGGTGGATCCGTCGTTCACTACGATCAATTCACTTTTCGGCGCGTTGGCGGCAAGATAATCGATTGTGAGCCGCAGCGTTTGGCCGACGCGGCCTTCTTCGTTAAAGCATGGAATGATGATCGAAAAGGGCGCAAGCATCATTTCGTCATTCCGAGCGCAGTCGAGGAATCCCGTCGCATTACCTTACGTTAGTGCCGCGGGATCCTTCGACTCCGCTGTGCTTCGCTCAGGATGACAACATCGGACTGCGCAGTGCGTGATGTCTTGTTCACTTGTAAATCTCCACCACAAACTTGCCCTTCGGATCGACGTAGCCGCGGTACATGCCGTTTGTATTAAACGGCATTGCGATCACACCATTCTTGTCGATTGCGATCAAACCGCCGGTGCCGCCGAGCTGTTTCACGGTGTCGAGAGCAGTCTGGGCCGCTTCCTGCAATTTTACGCCGCGATGTTGCATTAGCGCAGAGACTTCATGCGCCGCTGCGACACGAATGAAATATTCGCCGTCGCCGGTACAGGAAACCGCGCACGTCTGATTATTCGCGTAAGTCCCGGCGCCAATCACTGGCGTATCGCCGATTCGTCCAGGCATTTTGTTTGTAGTTCCGCCGGTCGAGGTCGCCGCCGCCAAATTACCGTCTTGGTCCCGCGCGACTGCACCAACGGTGCCGTGTCGATCTTGATCGGTGATGAGAAAGCTCTTCCCCGCCCCGCTCGCCCTGTTCTTTTCAGCAGCCTTCATCTTTTGCAAAGCGTCCCAGCGTTCCTGAGTAAAAAAATATTTTTGGTCAACCAGTTCGATCCCGTTTGCTTTCGCGAACGCTTCCGCCCCTGTGCAATCAAGCATGACGTGCGGAGATTTTTCCATTACCAGGCGAGCGAGGTTAATAGGATTTTTTATGTGTTGCACGCTTCCAACTGCGCCGGCCTTTAGTGTCTTTCCGTCCATAATGGACGCATCCATCTCGTTTGTGCCGGCGCTGGTAAACACAGACCCGCATCCAGCGTTGAAGTGCGGATCGTCTTCCAGCACGCGCACAGCTGCTTCGGTTGCGTCGAGACTTGATCCGCCGCGCTTCAGAATTTCGTAACCAGCGGTCAACGCCCGCTCAAGCCCTTCCCGATATTCATGCTCTTTTTCCGGGGTCATCGTGCTGCGCTCAATCGTTCCGGCGCCGCCGTGGATCGCGAGTCCAATCTTCTTTCTTTCCATGTTTGGATTGTTATCGGGCCGTATTTCTGACGCCGCAGCATTAAAGAGCATGAAAGCAAAGAAGCAATTGGCTGCGCAAGCTCGAGTAACTCTCATCAAGGCAAATTTAACGCTGTAGCTCATGGAATGTCGACGGGGTTTGACCCAACACGCAAGGAACGACGGCTTCGGTGGCCGTCGAACAAATGACGGCTGGGAAGCCGTCACTCCTTGAGGCGCGATTCCGGCACGATCAAGTTTGCGCTTTTTCCTAAGGCGAAGTGAGGCAATGTCTCCTCCATGCCTAACGCCCAATCACGTCGCACGGTCCCAAGGCGGTTGGAGGTCGTTGAGATCCAGCGCACTTTTCTGCGCGAGGTCGGCGGCGTTTTCTGGTTCATGGTGAACACGTTCCAGGAAAGCATGGAACGCGTGCAGCAGCGGCGCGCCCCATTCCGCGCAGCCAGCTTTTTCCGCGAGAGCGTGCGGGCTGGTGTGGATTCGGTGCCACTGGTGGGGATGGTATGTTTCTTTCTCGGGCTGACAATGGCGTTATTAACGGGCTATCAGCTGCAACGCTTCGGAACGGAACGGCTGATTCCAGGTCTGGTGGCCATTGCTTTTACCCGTGAACTTGGTCCGCTGATCACGGGGATTATGGTCGCTGCACGCATTGGCGCCGCGTTTACAGCCGAACTGGGCACAATGCAGGTCAATGAGGAAGTCGAAGCGATTGAAGCCATGGGCATCGGGCCGCTGCGGTTTCTCGCCGCGCCTCGGATGCTCGCCCTGTTTCTGTTGACGCCATGTCTCTCCACGGTTTCGAATCTTGCAGCCGTGTTTGCGAGCAGCCTGGTTTGTAAGGCGTACTTCAGCATCGCATTTCCATACTTTCTCGATTTGGTAAAAGATTCACTGCTCATTCGCGACATTGTTACAGGGATTTTGAAGAGCTTCATGTTCGGTCTCCTCATCGCGGCAATCGCCTGCTACCGGGGTCTCACTGTGAAGGGCGGCGCGGCTGGAGTCGGTACCAACACGACTTCGAGCGTGGTTACCGCTATCACAACGGTGATCGGCACCGACACGGTTTACAATGTCATTTACACGAATTTTTACCCGACGTGAGCACGCCGCCGCCAATGGTTAAACTGCGCGACGTGCACATGCAGTTCGAGGACAAAAACGTGCTCGAAAGCGTCTCGCTCGACGTGCAGCCGCAGGAGCGGCTGGTAATCATGGGCCAGAGCGGCAGCGGCAAAAGCACAATTCTGCGCTTGATCCTTGGCATACTTCGCCCGGAGTCCGGCTCAGTGTTTTTCAAACAGTTTGAGATCAACCGGCTGAAGCGCAGAAAACTTCAACAGGTGCGACAGCACATCGGGATGGTCTATCAATATTCGGCGCTATTAAGCTCGCTCACGGTTCGCCAGAATGTGGCGCTCCCGCTGGAGGAGCTTACCGACAAATCGCGCAGCGATATTGACAAGATTGTTGACGAAAAACTCGACCTTGTAGGAATGCTAGACACAAAGGACCTGCTGCCCGATGAACTCAGCGGCGGTATGCGCAAACGCGTAGCCCTTGCACGCGGACTCGTGCTCGAGCCCGAATTGATCTTGCTGGACGAGCCATCGGCAGGACTCGACCCGGTTATTGCTACGGTTGTTGACGAGCTGATTATCAGCCTCACTCAGAAATCGAAGGCAACCTCTATCATCGTGACGCACGAAATGGAGAGCGCCTTTCGTATCGCTACGCGAATGGCTATGTTGTATGAGGGAAAGATTATTGAAGAAGGCAAACCAGAACAGTTTAAGCAATCTAAGAACCCGGTGGTCGCACAGTTCTTGAGCGGCAGCACGGAAGGCCCGATTCTGGAAGGCTCACTCGATGCAATTACAAAGAAATGAAATCCTGACAGGTTTGCTCGTGGTCGGCACGATTGGCGTGATCGCCTTTCTTCTGGTCTTGCTCGGCGCGCCGGGATTATTTCGGCCGCTGGTCACGTACGGGGTTTACTTCGATAACGCCGCCGGAATTAAACCGGGCGCGGTGGTGATGCT
>DASXHS010000094.1:0-4354 GCA_036488345.1 Candidatus Udaeobacter sp. | reverse complement strand
CCAGCCGAAGTTCGCCACTCTGATCACAATGAGACGGCCACTTGAGTGAGCTGAGGCACTGGCTAGCGAGACTGCAGAGAAGAAGATAAGAATCAGAAGAAATCTGCTAAGATAGCTCGCCAAGGTCCTCATGAATTCGTTGTAGCACGATGGCTACCCCGTTGGCACGCTTTAAATGCGCCAGAGCGAGCGGTGCGTGCCGAACTCGGAGATTTCGCCAGAGGAACATTTGCTGACGTAAATGGTGATGGAAATAACACTGATAAACGTGCCCACGACAACCGTCGCCACGAACCACGACGGGATGTGTCCGATGTGCAGCGCCCGATAAAACGATACGACATCGGTGATCGGCGCGGTGGCGTGCAAAAAGATTTTCGTCACCCACGCGATCAAGATCAGGATGAAAATGAACATGTAATTCCGTTTCATCCGGCGCCCGATTGCCTCAAGCTTGGTAATTTTAAAGCACGGCAAAATTAAATCTTCGCATACGAGCTTCTTCCATTCGCCCTGGAGCAGTTCACGATTTTCCATCACCATCGGGACAAGAAAATGCGCTTCAAGCATGCGGACGCGCGCGCGGAAGGCATCGTAAAAACGGTATCTGCGCGCCTCGATCCATAGCAGCACAGCGACGATGGCCAGGTTAAAAAAGAA
This sequence comes from Candidatus Udaeobacter sp., assembly GCA_036488345.1. GTDB lineage: Bacteria > Verrucomicrobiota > Verrucomicrobiia > Chthoniobacterales > UBA10450 > Udaeobacter. Next base: position 3,694 of record DASXHS010000094.1, on the reverse strand, counting down.
AATGATGTGGGGCACGTCGCGGGTGGAAAAGGCAATTGTAATAATCGCGGTGCTGCTGGTGATGGCCCAGTTCGTGGTCATATCCAGCCGTTGCCGCCACACCATGATTCGTCCCAGTTCGCCCCGGTAAAAATGCGACATCGCATTGACATAGCCCGGGTCGTAAATGCTCCGCTGCAAGGAAACTGTCCGTTCCTCTTTCCGCGGTACCGCTGTATCCTGAGTTGCCACAGGTTGTTATTTTACTGGATAACTGCCTTTGCTGCATAATCCAATAAATCTCTCCACCCCCTAATGCCTATTGCCCTCGCAAATCTGTTAACTGAACAGCAGGTGATCCTCCGGTTGCGATCGCGAAAATCAGTGAATGCAATTCGCGAAATCGTGGACGTGCTCGCGTCCGACATCAGCGGGAGGAAAATCGCCAAGCCAGAACCGTTTCTCGAAGTTGTGTTGGCTCGCGAACAGGTGCATCCGAGCATGGTCGAAGATGGCGTTGTGTTTCCACATGCGCGCACGGATTTAGTTGATGAAATTGTGCTCGGGGTTGGGCGAAGCCGCGCGGGCATTCCATTCGGCGAAAATCAACAGCGCGCACATCTCATTTTCGTAATCGGCGTTCCGGAACGCTTGCTCAGCGATTATCTGGTTTGCGTCGGCACGCTGGCGAGAATGGTGAAGGATGAGTCGATTCGATCGAGACTGCTCAACGCTGAGACGTCTCACGAATTCATCGACGCCTTAACGACGGAAACCCTGTAGCCGCCTCTATGTGAGACGCGCAACACGCGGTTACGCCAATTCACGAATTGCTCGAAGGGCCGTCTCGACCTCCTGCGGCGTGTTGACAATGCTGCACGCTACGCGCGCATACGACACGCGATATGGAGTGGTGGAAGCGACAATGCGCTGAGCGAGAAGACGCTTTACCACATCCTCAGGTTTCGTCCCTTTCACATCGAAGCAGACCATCCCGGCGGAAAGATTTTCATCACGGGGCGTGTAGAGCTGGATACCGGACATGCCCGTAAGTCCCTCTTTCATTTGACCATTGAGCTCGTGTATCCGCGCGGTGATTCGCGCCGGTCCAATGTTTTGGTGAAAACGAACCGCTTCCGGTAAAGCCCAAAAATGTTCGAACGCCTGGAAGCCGCCTGGCGAAAACCATGACGCTCTTGCCGCGGGCGCCGGCTCATGTTCCTCCTCCCACGCGGCGAAAAGGTCCGGCGAGCTAAATGATGGAATCACCGGGCGCATTCTCTTCCAAACATCTGGCTTCGCCCAAACGAAGCCGGTGCCTCGCGGACCGAACAACCATTTGTGTGCACCCGCCGCGAACGCGTCGCATCCGAGCGCCGTGATCTTTGGATCTTCGACGCCTAAACCGTGCACACCGTCGACAATCAGCAGTACACGATCCTTTTCGTCGCGGCCGCGGTTTACGTCCGCCAACGTCTCAGCGATCCGCGCAATGGGCAGCCGAACGCCGCTGCTGGAGTGCACCCAGGTGACGCCGAGTGCCCGCGTCTTTGGTCCGATCGCTTTGCGAATTCGTTCGGCTATTTCATTCGGCGAAATTGAGTCGTAAGAATCAAAGAGCGGAATTTTGCGCCAGGTCGCTCCGCAACGCCCTGTAGCAAGCCGGATTGATTCGTGATGGACGTAGTGATCGTGCGTAGTGGTCAGGATCTCGTCGCCTTCTCGTAACGGCAGCCCATGATAGAGAAGTGCCAGACCCGTCGTCGTATTTTGCGTCAGCGCGATGTCCTGCGAATCGCCGCCGATGTAGTTGGCGATGGCGTGGCAAACCTGCACCGGGATATTCTCGTCAGTCTGCACGAAAATCGCGTCCTCAACGGTAAGCAACGGATTTGCATCTAATTTCGCCCGGTATTGCTCTATCGCCTGACGCACAGGCCTCGGGTGGGAAGCCAGGAAAAACAAACCGAGATGAATGTAACCAGGAGCCAGTTCAAACTGCCGGCGCACCGATTCCCAGTCTTTGAAATCGGCAGGAACGTTTTCCCTGGTTTTAGCTTCGACGAGCGCTGACGAAAGGGCTCCCGCAGCGAGCGACAACGAACCACGGATGAGAAAATTGCGGCGAGTTAATGGCATAAGAGTGTCCTCAGTTTGGTACGTCCATGAGTAAATCGGTTGGGCGCGATGAAAGCGATCCAATTATAGAGGCGCTGTAGCCGCGTCTTTATGAGACATGCGATAGGTGCTGTTGCGGCTACAGCCTAACGAGAGGGCGTTTTTGCCGGTGGTCCTAACACAGGCGCGCGACACCCTGCTTTCGGCCCTTTGACATCAGAGATTTGATCGTAGCGTAATGTCTTCATTGTCGCGTTCACACGATCGCTCAGCTCGGTGAACGAGACATCGGTCTCACGCGCCGCCTGCGCTTTGCGAAATTCCTTCGCCAGGGCGAACGTGAACACACCATACCCGATCGTGCCATGATGATATTCATACGCGTAGCCGCCCTCCTCGCAGGCGGCTAGCACCACTGGCATGTACGGGCCGCGCCGTTCGCGGGGCGCTTTTCGGTACTGCGTCGCACTTTGCGTCTCGCGAAGACTCATTGCTGTACCCAGCTTTTTCGTGACGCCGTTGCACCCCATGTATTTTTGACGCAGATCGCGGCTACCACCGAAATCGGGGTTGAGATTCCTCAGGTCGCGCTCTTCCCACATTTGTTCCGCTTTATTCCAGCGCAACATTCGGTGTCGGATATCATCCGGGGGAGTGATGGCGCGAATCTTCCGCGCCCCATCCCGGGTCAAGCCACCTGAGTGGCAGCAATCGAAGACGGCAAAAAATTTCGCGGCGTAAGGAAGCGCACTGTAGTAGCGCAGAAAATCGTCGTCGGTAATAGCGCTGTCTTTTGTCCAATGAAAATCGTACGGCACGAGGCATTCATCGACATGATCGATTTTCTCAGCTGCGTTGTAGGCCGGCAACTGTGCGCCGTGGCCACTGTAAAAAAGCACACGTTCGTGGCCGTCGGCCGTGCCGTCGAGCAGCCAGTCGATCCGCTCGCGGATGGCCGCAGCCGTAGCGCGCTCGTCAAGCACGACTCGGATATCTTCAGCGTCAAACCCGATTTCCTGTAACACGCTGCTCATAAGAAACACGTCGTTCACACAGCCTTCGAGTCGCGATGCCGGATCAGGATAATTGTTGATGCCCACGAGCAATGCGCGCCGCCGGCGTTGTTCCACCGTTTTCTGGAATTGCGCGCTTCGGCTGGCCAGAGCGCGGACGCCCGGTTGTTGCGCGAGCACGCGATAAACGCGTTGCCACGTCAAATCACGCTGGAGATAACCAGCGTGACCGGGCAATTTCTCCAAATCGACAACCGCATCATGGCCGGCGACCGCGTCGTCCCAGGAAATTTCCTCAAAATTCGGGACACGATCGACGATCCGATGAGCGAGAACCGGATCGCTTTTGTTAAACAGATGAAACCAATACTTCTGATTGACGCCTCCGATCTTGTTGTCGAAATGCGCGGCTTTGAGGAACGGATTGGCGATTTGTGAACCGAAGGTCACTAAATAGCGGCCTGCACACGCGTTTTTGTCCTCATGCGAAAATGCGTCGTAGCAAATGACGCTCCCGAGGCTGTGCGCCATGATCACGTCAGGTTTGAACGCATTGATTCGCTCGATCAAACGTTTGCGCAACG
>DASXHS010000032.1:0-17592 GCA_036488345.1 Candidatus Udaeobacter sp. | reverse complement strand
AAGTCCGCGGCGTCTTAAAATTATGAAAAACGATCACACATTATACGGGATCCTGGCTGGCTCGGAAGAGAAAGGGCGTGGCGCGATGGAAACAGCGGTGTTTGCCACATGTATTTTGAGTATCGCCGCCGCGATCTTCCAGTTCATAGGGCAACCGACCCCAGATCCGTTCGCTGGGCTCGACCCAGTAGCGCAACCGGTTCCGGTTGTTTCGCACTCCGTTAAAGCTGCGTGGGAGACGAAATCCTGAACGCCGTGTCGAGATATATCGAAAAAGAGATGGGCGCCGCGCTGCGCCGAGTGCCGAAGCTTTCGGTTTAGGGCGGCGTCCCTATCGCTATTCGCCGACGCGTGTTTTTAGAAATATAAAGCGCCCATCCCTTACGTAATAGTGCCAATGGATTTGACAATGAATGAACGTTCATTCATTGTCTCGGTTCTATGTCGCAACTCCAAACAGATTCCGTCCCAGATCGGCGTTGTCAGATCCTCGATGCAGCTCTTGTTTGCTTCGCCAAGCGTGGTTTTCATCAAACGAGCATGCACGATATCAGCGCTGAGGCCGGGATCAGCGTCGGGTTGATCTATCGCTATTTCGAAAACAAAGAGGCGGTTATCTCGGCAATGGCGGATCGCCATAAGAAAGAGATTTCCGAAGTGCTGCAGCGCGCCAAACAGGCCCCGACGCTGCTCGAGTCGCTCGAAATCCTGTTCACCGCTCATTGTTGCGAGGAGCAGAGCCCAGTGGTCTCCGCGTTCGTGGTCGATCTATACTCGGAAGCTTCACGAAATCCTCAGGTCGCCGATTTGGTGCGCGGCGTTTTGGAAACCGCGATGGCCGGCGTCACCGAATTGATCAGCAAAGCGCCCGAGGCTCAAAACACGACGCGCGGGCTCTCGCCAAGCGAAATGGCAGAATTGATTTTTGCCGTCGCACGCGGAATGTTGATGCTCGATGTGTTGCGTCCACAGGAAATGACCGCGACGGAGCGGCGGGACCGACAATTGCAAGTGACGCGCAGACTGTGGAGCTGTTTGTTCAAACCAGAGGCAGAATTCGCTTATGCATGATGTAGCGAGACCAGTTTTAAATCGTCCGACGCAGTCCCCGCCAAAGCGGCGCGGAAAGGCCATCGTTATCGCAATAGCGCTGCTGCTGGCGATAGGCGTTTTTGTCGTTGGCATCAAATTCCTGCAAATCGGCAAAATGATGAGCATGCCGCACACGATGCCGCCGACGACTGTTACGAGCGCATCGGTGAAAGAGGAAGATTGGGCTCCGAGGTTGACAGCGGTGGGATCGGTTAGCGCTGTCCAGGGCGCAGTTGTTTCCACAGAGCTCTCCGGGGTTGTGAGCGAAATCAATTTTGACAGTGGCGCCGTGGCAAAAAAAGGTGAGGTGCTCATGAAGCTCGACGCGTCACAAGAGGAAGCACTTTTGCGATCTGCCGAAGCTGACGCGCAGCTGGCGGGCACAGATCTCGAACGATCCCGCGATCTTGCCATGAAGAAAGTCGTTTCAGGCGCGGAGCTTGATTCTGCCCAATCAAAATTCAGGCGAATGAATGCCGTTGTAGATCAGATGCGGTCCAGCATCGCAAAGAAGACAGTTATCGCACCGTTCGATGGGCAGCTTGGTATTCGCCAGGTGAACGTTGGCCAAATGATCAACGCAGGTCAGCAGGTCGTGGGGCTGACGGCGCTTGATCCGCTCTACGTCGATTTTGCGTTGCCCGAACAATATCTCTCGAAACTGGCCAAGGGTCAGGAGGTAACGGTCCAGTCCGACGCATTCCCGGGCCGCCAGTTCAAAGGGAAATTGACGGCGATTAATTCCATGGTGGACCCCGTCACACGCAACGTGCCGTTGCAGGCGACATTGGACAATCAGGATCATGCGTTGCATCCAGGGATGTTCGCAAAGGTTGAAGTTGCATTATCGGAGACAAAAAAGACGATCGTGATTCCTGGATCGGCGGTGTCTTATGCGCCATACGGCGATTCGGTTTTTGTGATCGAGAAACAGAAGGACCCTAAGACGGGCAAGGAATCGGACATGCTTCGGCAGCAGTTTGTGCGGGTCGGCGAAGCACGTGGCGATTTCGTCGCAGTCACGCAAGGATTGAAAGAGGATCAAACAGTTGTGAGCACTGGAGTCTTTAAGTTGCGCAATGGAATGGCTGTGGCCGTGAACAACGATCTTGCGCCTAAACCGGAGCTGAATCCGAAACCGCCCGACACGTAAGGTGAATAACGAAGCACGAATGACGAATGACGATGGAGCCGGCTCGCCCTCGAGCCGGAGCACGACGAGGGCGTCGCATCCCCAGTTCGGATTTCGGATTTCGAATTTATAAATGACGTCGTTCACTGATCTATTCATCAAGCGCCCCGTACTGGCGATTGTAGTCAGCTTCGTCATCCTCATCGCAGGCTTACAGGCGATGAAAACGTTGAACGTTCGGCAATATCCGCGCAGCGACATCGCCGCCATCACCGTCACTACGGTTTACGTTGGCGCTGATGCCGAGTTAGTGCGCGGCTTTATTACTACGCCGGTCGAGCGGGCCATCGCAGCGGCGGATGGAATTGATTACATCCAATCACAAAGCACTCAGAGCCTGTCGACGATCACCGCTCGATTGAAGCTCAACTACGACGCGAACAAGGCGCTCTCCGACATCAGCGCGAGAGTGGACGCGATCCGGAACAATCTGCCGCCGGAATCACAGATCCCGGTCATCGCCATCCAGGCCGCGGATTCGCAATTTGCTTCCGCGTACTTGAGTTTCACTTCGGACATCCTCCAGCCTAACGAGGTCACAGATTACCTCGTGCGACTAGTCCAGCCGCGACTTACCGCCGTCGGCGGCGTCCAAAAGGCCGACATTCTCGGTGGGCGCACGTTCGCGATGCGCATCTGGATGAAGCCGGACCGGATGGCAGCGTTGAATATCAGTCCTTCGCAGGTCCGCGATGCATTGACGAAAAACAATTTCCTTGCTGCGGTCGGTAACACCAAGGGCTCGCTTTTGCAGGTAAACCTGACCGCCAACACCGACCTGCACACGGCGGACCAGTTCAAGCAGCTGGTTATTCGTCAGGATAAGAACACGCTCGTTAGGGTAGGCGACATTGCCGACGTCGTGCTCGGCGCGGAAGACTACAACACCGAAGTGCGGTTCTCCGGACAAAAGGCTGTTTTCATGGGCATCTGGGTGCTGCCAAACGCCAACTCGCTCGACGTGATTAAGCGCGTTCGCGTCGAGCTTGAGCAGATTAAAAAGGAATTACCCAAAGGCATGACGGCAGAGATGGCGTATGACGCCACGGCCTACATCAACGACGCGATTCACGAAGTAGTAAAAACGTTGATCGACACTCTGCTTATCGTGATGCTGGTTATCTTTTTGTTCCTGGGCTCGGTCCGATCTGTCATCGTCCCGATTGTCGCGATTCCGATCTCGCTAATCGGCGCTCTGTTTTTAATGCAGCTGTTCGGGTTCAGTCTGAACCTGCTAACGCTTCTCGCGATCGTGCTTTCAGTCGGATTGGTCGTCGACGATGCGATCGTCGTCGTAGAAAATATCGAACGCCACATCGCAGAGGGACAATCGCGCATGCAGGCAGCGCTACTTGGCGCGCGCGAACTGATTGGCCCAATCATCGCGATGACGATTACTCTGGCGGCGGTGTACACCCCGATCGCTTTACAGGGAGGACTAACCGGCGCGTTGTTCCGCGAATTTGCGCTCACACTAGCGGGTGCGGTTTTCATTTCGGGTGTCGTAGCGCTCGTTCTTTCACCGATGATGTCGGCATATCTGTTGCCGCCTCATCACGTCGAGCATGGCTTCAAAGGCTTTGTTGATCGCACATTCGATCGTCTTCGCGATTGGTATGGGAACCATCTGGATCGCACCTTGCAGGCCCGCCCCGCTGTTTACATTGTTTGGGCCGGGATTTCGTTGCTCGCGGGTTTGATGTTTCTCGCAATTCCAAAGGTAGCCACGAAGGAACTCGCGCCGAAGGAAGACCAGGGCGTGATCTTTGGTGTCATTACGGCGCCGGCCAACGCGACCATTGATGACACGATTCGTTATGCCGACGCAGCCGGAAAAGTGTTTCAGGATATTCCCGATACTCGTTTCACGTTTCAGATTACAAATCCAAGCAGCGGGTTTGGCGGAATGGTGTTGAAACCGTGGGGTGTGCGCAAAACGCCCACGAAAGATTATTTGCCCATTGTGCAGCAGAAGTTGTCTGCTATCCCGGCGATTCAAATGTTTCCGATTATGCCGGAAGCACTCCCCGGTTCGGACAATTTTCCGGTCAGCTTTATCATCGCGTCCACCGCAGACCAGGAACGAATCCTTGAATTTGCGAAGGACATTTTCCAAAAAGCGATGCAGGCGCATGTGTTTCAGTTCGGCGATATCGACACGAAAATCGACCAGCCTCAAGCGCGTATCGTTATCGATCACGACAAGGTCTCATCCATGGGACTCGATATGCAGAAAATCGGCGCCGACCTTTCTGCCAGCATCGGCGGAAATTACGTCAACTGGTTCAACATGGAAGGCCTCAGCTACAAAGTCATCCCGCAGATCAAGCGCGTGGACCGGTTGAACCCCGAACAGTTGGACCAAATCTACGTCAGTGGGCCTAACAACCAGTTGATCCCACTGAACACGATCGCGCACACCGAGCATACAACCGTTGCGCGATCGCTTAACCGCATGCAGCAACTGAATGCCGTCACCATCAGCGGCGTCCCGGCCGGTTCGGTCGACGCCACGCTCAAGTTCCTGGAGGACGAGGCACACCGAGTCCTGCCGCCAGGGTATGTGATCGACTACACGGGCGGCTCACGTCAATTGCGGCTCGAAGGAAACACTTTTCTTGGAGTCTTCATGCTAGCTATTCTGCTGATTTTCCTTGTTCTCGCAGCGCAGTTTAACAGTTTCCGCGATCCATTGATCATCCTGCTCGGGTCCGTCCCGCTGGCGTTATTCGGCGCAGCTGTGTTCATGTTTCTAAAGATGCCGTTTGGAAAGTTTTTCACCGACAACTGGACGACGTCATTCAATATTTATTCTCAAGTAGGCCTGGTTACGTTGGTCGGTCTCGTTTCCAAGAATGGCATTCTGATTGTCCAGTTCGCAAACGAAATGCAACGCAAAGGCATGGATAAACTGACCTCGGTGGCGCAAGCCGCCCGGATTCGGTTGCGACCCATCATGATGACGAGTGTCGCAACTGTCGCCGGTCACTTCCCGCTTACGCTCGTTACCGGCGCCGGTGCTGCAGCGCGAAATTCCATCGGTCTCGTTCTCGTAGGCGGAATGACCATCGGAACGATCTTCACCCTATTCATCGTCCCGGCGCTCTACATGCTCATCGCGAAAGAGCATCACGAAAAATCTTTGATGGACGTCGGCTGGGACGACACGCCCGAGGATGTCGATCTCCCTGTCGCTCCTGAAATGGCGCCTGCACTCGCGCCAGACGGGAACGGCAACGGCTGGAAGAAATAATCAAGGAACGACGGCTTGGGCAGCCGTCGATAATCACCTGACGGCTGGGAAGCCGTGACTCCTTGGCTCAAAACAGAAGCCTCGGTGAGTCGCCCCACCGAGGCTTTGTTTTTTCGCAACGGCTCCTCCCGAGCCGCTGCTACCCCAGAGACTTGGCCAGGCGCTCGCGGTTGAAGGTTCCGCTACGGCCACGGCTTAGGCGGACCGTTTCAGCGACTTTCTTTGCCAAAGCTTCCACGAAATTCAGCGAGATCAGTTGAGTGGCTGATTTTCGTGACGAACCACGGCTCGGGTGAGAGCGTCGATACCGCCTGCTCTTACCGGTAATCGGTCCGGCGTTGGAAAAACCTTTGCTCAAACTGCACCGCGCCACGGACGTTAAGTCCTTCTGGAAAAGCTGTGCACCGCTTACTGTCCGCTTCAATCGAGTATCGCAACGTCGGCCTGTTGCTTCAGCAAAACCCAAGCGCGCCTGTAATTGCAAAATGGACGCGATTTATGCCCGACGATTTCTTTGCGGCAAAGGCTCTCAAGCGGTGTGCCGTCCAATCGCCACGCAAGAGACTCGTGCGCCTGAATGATCTTTTCCGCACTCGCAGCAGCTTCGTACGATCAGGCTTTTATCGCCGGTACATGGCGCCGCAAAAATGCGCCCACGGCATCGCATTATTCGTTTGGAAAGGGCAGAGACTCATTTGCGCGATAGCAATTCTACGCACGGCGAACCAAGGCGATTTTTTAACGACGGAGATGAAATTGCTCCGGCAACTGTACCCGCAATTTCTTGCCGCCCTTCGCGGGATCGAATCGCTCGAGCGCGAGCGTTGCGTGCGAGCGGATTTTGAAGAAGTCCTCCGGGGTTTGTCGCTCCCCACGATAATCTTGCGTTGGAGCTTGAGGCCGATTTAGCAAAACAATGCCGCGCGCGAGTTCTGCGCACTGTGGGAGAAAGGACCCGAAGACGCGAAACGAACAAAAGCGAGTTCGCCGATTCCTGTTGAGATTTTGGATCGATGCCGCGTTCTCAAGCGAGAATGGATGGATGCGCGGCGTCGAATGCCTTCCGAGCAACGCACAGATTTCAAAGAAGAACAGGTATGTCATCCGCGATCCCCGCATTTGCTCGCGACAATTCAACTCAAGCAGATCAATTCCGTCGGCGTGGCGGGACCACATTTTCTCATCGCCTGCGAAGATCGTTGCCGAAACGAGGAACACTCTGGGCGACTCAGGCTTTTCCGGTTGCCAGGCATCGCCCGGCTCACACAGCGCGAACGGGAAGTTGCGCAACTGGCCTGCGAGGGGCGAAGCAACAAGGAGATCGCTCAAAACGCCTGCTTGAGTTTGCCGACCGTGAAAAAGCACCTGCACTCAGTCTTTCGCAAACTGGCAGTCCCCAGCCGGAGCCGGCTGGTTCTCCTCACGGTCTGAGGCATTGCAAGTTGCGACCTGTCTCACGCCGTCGGTGGTCGTTTTCCAGGGCTCAAAACGAGTCAATAGCGCACGCGGACGAGAAATAATCCTTCAGCGGGCGCGGCAAAACGGGCGGAGCCTGGTTCGCTCGACTTCAGTCGCACCGTGATGTCCTCGACATGCATTTTGCCAAACGCACATTTCACCAGTGCGCCGACCATGAGTCGGACCATCTTGTAGAGGAAACCGTCGCCGTCGAACTCGACCGTGACGCACGGACCTTTTTTGCGGACACGAACGGAATTGATCGTGCGGATCGTGCTCGGTTCGGGCTTTCCACGATTGGCTGCGAAACCGGCAAAGTCATGAGTTCCGCCGAACTGTTTCGCCGCTGATTTCAAAATCTTTAAATCGACTGGCTGCGCGATGTGCCAGGCACGGCTGCACTCGAATGGAGGCAAGATCGGCGAGTTCCAGATTCTGTAGCGATAAATTTTTCCTTTTGCCGAAAAACGCGCGTGAAAATCCTGCGACACGTAACGACACCGAAGCACGCGAATGGCGGACGGCAGAAGCGCATTAAGCGCTTTGATCCAACGGTCAACTGGCAAGAATTTTAAGACATCGACGTGCGCACATTGTGCGAGGGCGTGAACACCGGCGTCCGTTCGTCCCGCGCCATGAACGCGCACAGGTCTGCCACCGATGCGCTCAAAGGCCCAATCGAGGTGATCCTGCACCGTGTTGTGATGAGATTGACTCTGCCAGCCGGCAAACGGCGCGCCGTCATAAGCGATAATCAATTTCAGTCGTCGTGTTTGGTAGGGACGCTGCGCTGCGGTGTCCGGTCGGGGCAGCGCGCCGACCCTACCCATAGGCTGATTACCCGTCACTGGTTAGAAGTATGTTCCGCAGATTTCAGTGACTGGCTGTCCAAATAGCTTTGCAAAATCATTTGCGCCGCCACCTGATCGATGTAGCCGCGAGTATGCCGAGTTTTCTTGCCGGCGTCACGCAACGCCCGATGGGCTGCGACTGTCGTGAGTCGCTCGTCCCAGGTGACGATCGGGCAGGGGAGAATCGTACGTAATTTTTCCACAAAATCGAGAACCTCGGTAGCAGCAGTACCGATCTGACCATTCATCTGACGTGGGATTCCAGCTACGACACGTTCCACTTTTTTTTCACGAACAATTTCCGCGACGCGCGCTGCCGGTTTTTGGTTTGCTGAAATAGTCTCCAGTGGATGCGCCAGCAACTGCAACTCATCAGAGATGGCCACTCCGATCCGCGCCCGTCCAAAATCGAGACCCAAAATGCGATTCATGCAGAAGTCATTCCGAGCGTAGTCGAGGAATCCCTCGGCAAAACTCAAGGCAACATCGCGGGATCCTTCGACTTCGCTCAGGATGACAGTCCCTCTCTGTCATTGCAGTTCCGGCGGAAGTTTGCCGATTAAGTCTTTGATCCGTTCCGCTTCGTGCCGATGACAAACCAAAATGGCATCTCGCGTACAGACGACGATCAAATCGTGCACGCCGAGGAGCGCGATCGTTGTTCCATTTTCCTCGAAAACGATGTTGTTGCTAGAATCGATCGTTGTGATTGCACGGTTCGCGGCATTTCCGTGTTTGTCTTTTTCGAAATAATTTGCCACAGCCCGCCAGCTTCCGATGTCGTCCCAATCAAAGCCGGCTTCCACGACCAGAACGCGGTCGGCTTTCTCCATGATCGCGTAATCAAACGAGATGCGTGGCAGTTTGATGAAACGCTCCCGGAAAGCTGTCTCGAAATTCCCGGGCGCGCGCAATTGTGAAAGAAAATCAGCCAGCTCCGGCGCGTGACGATTAAATTCGCGAAGCATCGTAGGCACAGACCATACGAACATCCCAGCGTTCCACCGAAAGTTTCCCCTGCGGATAAACGACTCCGCGAGATCAGAATTTGGCTTTTCTCGAAAGCGCACGACGTGATGAATTGCTTCATTGTCCGGACGTTTGCGTAAGCGCACCGGCTTGCCATGCTCGATGTAACCGAACCCGGGACACGCCCATGTCGGTTTGATGCCGATAGTCACAAGCTCGCTTGTCTCGTCGGCGGCATCCGCGGCAAGGATCAGTGTTTTCTGAAAGGCTGCCCGATCTTTGATGACGTGATCGGCAGGGAGAACAACCATGGTGGCTGCATGATCTCGTAACGCTACCCAGCCGGTCCCAAGCGCGATCGCCGCGGCGGTGTCGCGTTTGGCCGGTTCGGCCAAAATGTTTTCCTTTGGAAAACTCTCAAGCAACTTTCGAACTGCGCTTTCCTGTTCTGTGTTCGTGAGGATCAGAGTGCGTTCGGGCGGAATGAGCCCGTCGAGGCGCGCCAGAGTTTCTTCCAGCAAGGTTTTGTTGGAGACGAGTTTTAGCAGTTGTTTGGGACGCGCCTGCCTGCTCAACGGCCAAAAGCGTTCGCCACTGCCACCGGCGAGGATGAGCGCGTACATCGAGTCAGGCATGTCGGTGCAAGGACGATTGCGTCGCGAAAATTGCCGTTTCTTTTTCCAAAACGCGACGTATATGGTAGGCGATGTCTTCCCTCATATCCATTTCAAAAAGTGCTGAAGACCTTCCGGTTGCGCCGCTGCTTGTTCTCACCCGGACGGCGATAGGGTTAGGTTTGGGACTCCTAATCGCGGACAAAATCAGGCCTACAGTGCGTCAGGCGACGGCAATCACGCTAATGGCAATCGGTGCCTTGGCCGCGGCGCCGTGGCTGGTGAAAATCACAATCGGTCAGATCAATCGTCCCGAGTCCGAATGGGGCAGCCGCGCCCGTTTGCGTTCCATTCGCGACGATTCCGGCTATACCACAGACAACGACATTTATTAGAAGTCTGTCGCTGGGACCAACGATTGCAGAGCACGGCCTAACGAACGGCATCACGGCTAGCGTTAAAGAAGTGCTTCGGTGATCGAGTCGGTTAGGGCTTTACCTTTTGGCGTCAAAATGAAATTTCCGTTGGATTGCCGGAGCAACCCCAGCGCCACGAGCTCATCGGTCTCGGTGCCGAAATCCTTCAGCTCTCCGTCAGAAACTCCGTCGCGTGTACGCAGAGAAAGCGCTATTCGCTCAGTGCGTTTCATTTGATCGGTGAGAGTCTCGCTCGATTCACGCGGAGATTGGCCGGCAAGAGCGCGATCAATGTACGCGCGATAATCGCAGACATTTTGCCAGCGCTGCATCCCAATGGTCGAGACCGCGCTCGGTCCGAGTCCCAGGTAATCATTGCCGAGCCAGTACGCGCGATTATGAACTGACTCAAAACCAGGACGCGCGTAGTTAGAGATTTCGTAATGCTGATAACCGGCGTCTCCCAGCGTCGCCATTGTGATTTCGAAAAATTCTGCGTCCTCATCCGCGTCCTGACGAAATTCGCCGCGTGCGTGGCGAAGGAAAAATTCCGTGTCTTCCTCGTACGTCAGGCAGTAGGTCGAAATATGTTCCGGTTGGAGCGCAAGGGTTTTCTCCAGGGTCGAGCGCCATTGATCATCCGTTTGACCTGGCAACGCGAACATCAAATCGACGTTGATGTTTCCGAAACCTGCGTCGCGCAAAATACGAAACGATTCTTCTGCCTGCGACGCGTTATGCTCGCGTCCAAGCAATTTCAAGAGTTCGTCGTCCCACGACTGCACGCCGAGGCTAATCCGGTTAATTCCAAATTTTTTCAGAAGCGCTGCCTTTCTCGCGGAGACGCTTCCCGGATTTGCTTCAATCGTCCATTCAACCAACTGCGATAATTCGAGTGTTTCGTGAAACCCGCGCAGCAATAGTTCCAGTTGCGCAATATTAAGCGCCGTAGGCGTACCGCCGCCGAAGTAAATCGTCGATGGAAGAAGGCGGCGCGCCCAGCGGTCGCACCCTACCAGTTCTTGCAGGAGCGCCTCACAAAATCGCGAGGTCTGCGAGCGATCCAGCAAATCTTTGTAAAACGCGCAATATGGACAAATCCGCGCGCAAAACGGGATGTGAACGTAGATGTGGTGGATCTGCCTATCCTTCTCGCACCCGAATTGTAGGGCGTCTGTGTCAGACGCCGTGTCTTTGGCGGGCGTTTCATAAAAACGCCTTGCAGGATTCGAGGGTGTTACCCCGCAGTTGTGATTCGCGCCGTTACTCATAAAATCCGTCTGCCATCGATGCTGTCATGCTGATTCGAAACGTAGCTCTCGTTTTGTTTTGTGCCATCTCATCCGGGCTGGCGCAAAGCCAGCAACCCGCGCCGACGCCCTCGATTGTGTACGCGGTGCGCAATCCTAATTCAATTAAGGATTACAAGACGAACCCGCACGTCGTGCACGAAATGGTGAACCGGCTCGTGCTGGCTGTCACAGGAGAGTCTGACGTGGCTAAGGCTTGGGGTTCGCTCGTCTCTCCCAGTGACCGTGTCGGAATCAAGATTTCGGCAGCGGGTGGCGAGCTTTTCACAACGCACCATGACATTGTGAACGCGATCGTGGATGGTCTGGCGGCAGCAGGTCATCCCCGCAGTAGCATCATCGTTTGGGACCGCTCCCTCGGCGGAATCAAGGAGGCTGGATATCGGCCGTCAGCTGATGGCTACCAGGTAAAAGCAATCGCGCCTCACGACGGATATGACGCGAAAGCAATGGTATCTGCTCCTTTAGCTGGAAAACTCGTTTGGGGCGATTTTGAGTACGTCGGCGACATAGGGAAGATGCCGCTTTTCGCAGATGCCGACGCTACGAGCAACGTCAGTCATTTTTCGAAGATCATCTCCAGCGACGTGGACAAAATCATTAACGTCCCTGTGATGAGCGTCAGTGAAACGAACGGCATCGCGGGTTGCATTTACAACATGACCATCCCGAACATCGACAACTGGCGCCGGTTCGCGCAGGGCTCGCGGTTCGGCGCGGGTAGTCTCGCCGAAATTTATGCCAACCCTCTCATCGCAAACAAGGTGGTGTTTAATTTGATGGACGGTCTCCTCGCGCAACATGCTGGAGGGCCGCAACCGCAGCCGAATTATGCAGTGCACTATGCCACTCTGTATGCCAGCAAGGACCCGGTGGCTCTGGATACCGTCGCATTGAAACGATTAGAAGAATGGCGGAAACAAGGGAGTCTCCCCCCGGTCGGTTCAGTGGCCGCCTACATCGAGTTAGCCAGCCAGCTAGGCCTAGGTAACTCGGCTAGCAATCGAATAGAGGTAAAGAACATTGGACGCTGATGTTCTGCGCTCCGTCTCGCGTTCGTTTTACCTGTCGATCCGATTTTTACCGGCGCAATTACGCGAGCCGATCGCGCTGGCCTATCTGCTCGCGCGAACAACCGACACCGTTGCCGACACAGCTCAAATTCCCGGGAGCGTGCGAATGGAAACCTTGAGGCTGCTTTCCAATGGGATTCAAGGCACAGCCTCTCGCGATGTGGTAGTGGAGCTTGTTGCATCGTTTGTTTCGCTGCAGGAAAACGTAAGTGAACGCCAACTCTTGGAATCACTACCCGGCTGCCTGGCTTGCCTGGAAGGAATAGAGCACGCAGATCGCAACGACATTCGCCTTGTGCTGGAAAAAATTACGCGTGGGCAGATGCTCGACCTGCAACGTTTCGATAATCCGCAGCAGATCCGCGCGCTTAATACTGCTGCGGACCTCGACGAATACACTTATCTGGTTGCGGGTTGTGTCGGAGAATTTTGGACGCAACTCTGTTTCCGGCACGTTCACCAGTTCTCGACCCGAACTGAGGACGAGATGCTTGCCTTGGGAAAGCGTTACGGCATGGCTCTTCAGTTGATCAATGTGCTGCGCGACGCCGGCTCGGACCTTCGAGCGGGAAGATGTTATTTTCCCGAACACGAATTGAGCGCGGTGCACCTCATTCCATCGCAGATCCTCTCCGAACCGGAGCGGTTCCAGCCGATCTATCGAACGTGGCTGGAGAACGCAAAGGCAGGTCTTGCGTCTGGAATGGAATATTCACGCGCGATCAAAAATCGTCGTGTGCGCGCTGCGACGGTGCTGCCGGCTTTAATCGGCGCGCGTACACTCGCGCTTTTGAATGCGGTCGGTCCCGGAGCCTTACAGCGCACGGTGAAAGTCCGGCGTGGCGAAGTGCGCGCGATGATTTTGTCGTTAGGTCTTTCGCTTGCATCTCGCAAGCGAATCGATGCGATATTTGATCGTACGAAACTGTAACCGTTGCTCTGTGAGAAACGCGTTGACCACTGCGCTTCGAATGCCAAGCGGCTACAGGAAATAACTTCGCTGTCGCTCGCTAATGGGTAGCTCGAGGCGCTCCATAACTTGAAGCATATCTTCCCAAACCTTTCGTTTTTCAGAAGGCGCCTGGTTTCGCAGCAAGTACGCGGGGTGATAAGTGATCATTAGCGGAATGCTGTTATAGGTATGCCAGCGGCCACGCAATTCGCGCATTGCCGCGCGTGTTCCGAGCAACCCCTCGACGGCGACCGCGCCCAGTGCGACCAGCACACTTGGCTGAATGACGTCGATCTGTTCCAGAAGATAAGGCCGGCATGTTTGCATCTCTGTCGGCGTGGGTGGGCGATTCCCAAAACTACCTGCTGGCATATCCGGACGGCACTTCAGGATATTTGCAATGTAAACGTCTTCACGCGCAAAGTTCATCGCCTTCAGAATTCGCGTCAGTAATTGTCCGGCGCGGCCGACGAACGGTTCTCCCTGTTGATCTTCATCTGCACCGGGCGCTTCACCGATGAACATCAGATCGGCGTTCGGATTTCCGACGCCGAACACGGTTTGCGTCCGCGAGCAGGCGAGATGCGCACATTTCGTGCAAGCGCCAACGCGTTCGCGGATCGCGGCGAGTAAATCTGCTTTATTTAGTAACTGTAGCCGTCGCCCTGTGGGCGACGCGCACGCTTCCCGCAGGGAAGCGGCTACAGGAATATCTTGCAACCGCGCCAGCGCAATTCTCGATGCACGGGGTGCGCGACCATTTTTCTCTCGAATCTTCTCCAGCGCTGCGATGACTAGATCGAGAGCTGGCTGTGACATGTGCAGCGATCATCCGGAATTCCGCATGCAACTGCAAACGATTTCGGTGACGCACCTGCGTGTTTAAAAGTTCTGGCGTACCGGATGGGACGGAACTCGAAAATTCGCCCGTCAAAGATCGCTATTACCGCCAAATTCAGCGGTTGAATAACTACTCAAAAAACTCACGACGATCTTACCAAGCCGCCGCTTGATCCATCAATTCCGGTTCGACGCCGAGTGCCATTGTGATATCCATTTGCGCTCGCGCATCGACACTTGCAGCGATCGGCTCCTTCGATGCTGTCGGCCATTGAGAGAAATAACCCGCAGCGATTTTCAACGGCGGTTGTGCATGGTCGGCGGCGTTCACTTCGCCTCGCTCGCATGTTGCTCTGCTCGTTGTGCCGTCAGTCCAAATCGAGAAAAGGCAATCAGAGGCAGGCCTGAGCGTTATCTGGCCTGTTGTTATGCCAAAGTCTGATGCGGTTTTATCACTCTGGTTGAACGAGCAAACAATTCTTCCACGATTCAATCGTATCCATGCACGTCGATCAAGCATGCGTTCGGCGGTGTCATTGCCATCCTTCGTTAATCTGAGGTCTTCTATTTTGATCTCGGAATTTCCGGCCAGGTGGACGAATGCGCCCGCAATTAACCCCAGATTAATCGAGGCGCCGTCTGATGTCCGCACGGTGTCGCCCGTCTGAATTCTGCTTTTGGGAGTGACCGGTTGAAAATCGTTTCGTTCCGCGCTGCCGAAAACGACGTTGCCTTTCACAGAAAACACGATCGCCACTGTCGAGCGAGTGATTGCTTTCGAGCAGCCGTCTCCCAATAGGCAAAAACAGAGCGCGAGGACGCTGCTAATTGACGCAAGACGCATCGAAAATTTAAGCGACTGCCAGCGCGTAAGGGAATCAAGAAAAAGGATCTACCTGGCTTGCGAGGCAAATTTCCGCTTCGTTAAGCCGCGCCCGGCCTTGAACAATCACTAAAGGCTATGGGGCACCATCACCATGATTTTGCCAGTACGCCCCGGGCGTCAGCAAAACTCCCCCCGGCTGGAGATAAACCAGACCTGAATCCCACATGGCGGTGTACAGATGTTCGGCGCCAGGCTGGATATTCACTGTCGTCGAACTTGGTGCGGTAAAGCCCGTAGCCGGCACCTTGTGAACAGTCAACACATGGGGCCCGGCTGGTAGCCAGGTGCTATAGCTGTGCCCTTGAGCGACGCTCCCCACAGGCCTGCCATCGATCAGAAGATTGAAACCGAGATTCCATCCGAAGTTCGGCGTTCTGTCCACGACCAGCAGGCCAGGCGGGAAGTGGTGATTAGACCGGAGGTACGCAGGTGGGGGACCTCCTTGCGCAACACTGCTGATGACAATTGCGCACCCGAAAACCAACATCAGAAGAACATTCCTCGAGAAGCTGTGTTTTGATTTCATGGCAGATAATGTAGTTATTAAACTCCGTTTTCGCCAGCAGGTTGCGGCTGAAGCTCTTAAAAATCTTCCGAAGGGAGCAAAACGCATCTTTTTAGGATCCATTGTTTGCGAGCGCCTCGGTCGCTTTAGGACAATTTTAATTGGCAGGGAGGGCTGCAAGAATCGTTACATGAAACGCGAAGGCATTGATGCTCGCAATCTGATTCGAACCCGAACAATTCACTTGTGCCTCGACTCTTAATTCAACCTGCCCGGACTCATCATCCCAGTCGGCATCAACATCTACGATGTTCCAGGCCGCCGATCCTCCCGGCGCGATGTTAGCGATTTGAGTTTTCACGATTGAAGCTGTGCCAATTGCTCGAACGAACTGTCTGTTAGCGAGCTTGGGCCCGATCAACACACTGAAGGTTTCTTTTGCTGTGGCGAAATTGGTCCCTTGAGATCCTATGGCAAGGCCTGCATCAAATTGTCCATCAATGATGAAAAGATGATTCGCATCGTCGGGCCCCGCGACAAGGACGTCCAGTTGCTGAAGATTTTCGATCTGTGCAATTTTGATTGCCATTATGACCTCCTAATTCGTTTCGTGCGAGTGACTCGCATTGGTAACAATTGTAACCAACCGTGCGGCCATGCTAAAGGAGTCATTGGCGATTTACCAATCAAAAACGAGTTCCAGCCCAAATAAACCGGCTGAATCGCGCTTGCGGCAAAGAATGGGACGGCCGTTTACGGATTGGAGCGATGCATGCTCAAAAATCGCAACCTTCAGCGCGTTCGTTTTGCCTTTCGTATTGACACAGCATCTGAACTTTTGCCAAAACATTTTGGGCGTCCGGGCTTAGGCCGCGCAAAACAACATCCACATCAACCGTCCCGAAATGAGTTCTCCACCGAGAAATCAGAGAAGGTCAAAACAAAAGGAAATTGTAATGAAAACTCCCCTAAAAATATTCACAACGATCCTGTCCGTGCTTGCCTGCTTTGTCAGTGTGCCAAAGATCAAGGCAGCTCCGCAAGTGGCTCCGCCACCGGACGGGTGTTACCCCGGCTTCACAACCGCCGAAGGCTGCCGCGCCCTTCAAAACCTTACCACCGGCACTGGAAACACAGGAGTTGGTTGGCGTTCACTCTCTTTAGTAGCTGATGCGAGCTTCAACACCGGTGTGGGCGCTGGAACGCTGGCCCTCAACACTGCTGACTCCAATACCGCAGTTGGCACTGCAGCGATGATCCTCAACGTCAGCGGCGATGACAACACAGCCGTTGGAGTTAACGCTCTCGCCTTCAACAGCGGCGGCGAAGACAACACTGCTGTTGGCGCCTTTGCGCTCGCTAATAATGACTCGACCAAGGCCGGCCTGGCCAGCAACAACACAGCAGTTGGCACTGAGGCGCTGGAGTTCAACACTGACGGCAATCCGAACACCGCCGTTGGTTATGCTGCGCTCAAGAATAACCTCACTGCCGGAGGCAGTACGGCTGTCGGTTATGATGCACTCTTGTTTAATGGCCTCGTCGCACACGGCTTCCCGTTTGGCTGGTACAACAATGGTGTGGGCGCCGGTGCACTTCTTAATAACGTTGACGGATACAGCAACAACGCTTTTGGCAATGACGCGCTTTTCTTCAACGTTATTGGTGTTGCAAACACCGCCGTTGGTTATTACACGCTCTGGTATAATGACTCGGATGCACTCGGTTTGGCCAATAACAACACGGCAGTTGGCTCTGTAGCGCTCTTCAATAACGTTGACGGTAGTGAGAACACAGTCGTCGGTACCGGGGCAGGACGAAACGTGATTGCGGGCATCAACAACACTTATGTCGGCGACTTTGTTGGTACTCTCGCCGCCGACGAAAGCGATACGATTCGCATCGGGGACGTCTCGAACGGGAACGGGGTCGGGTCCTTAGAATGTTACATCGGTGGTGTCTCCAACAACTTCCAGCCTGTTGGCGGCAGCGTTGTTGTAGTTACTCTCGACCGTACCGACGACCACCTTGGCTGGGATTTTGGCCCGAGCCAGAGTAGTAGCCAATCTGTCCAACGTAGCGCACCGCAACGTCGTAGCGCGGCCGGCCTGCCAATGCAGCGGCCTGCCATGCTCGATGGCAAAGTTGGCAAAGTTGAGAAGTTGGAAGCAATGATCGCGC
>DASXHS010000030.1:0-6916 GCA_036488345.1 Candidatus Udaeobacter sp. | reverse complement strand
CCGAATGCGAACAGACTTACCACATGTTTTATGTGATCATGCCCTCTTTTGACACAAGGCAGGCATTGATCTCGCATCTCGCGGGCTTGGGGATTCTCGCTGTTTTTCATTATCTGCCGCTGCATTTATCGCCCATGGGGCTGCGTTTTGGTGGACGCAAGCGCGATTGTCCGGTCACGGAAGACCTATCCGATCGACTCTTGCGCCTTCCGTTTTTCACCGGAATGAGCAGGTCGGAGCAGAGCCGGGTCATCGACGCCATGCAGGCATTTCGCTGCTAAAGAGACGATGCCTTAGGCGGAAGTGATGAGTCATTTCGAGCAGCTGGCGAAGACGGACGAGCAAAAGCAGCAACCCGCGGGCAACTTCGACACCGACGGGTTACTAGCGTGCCTTCTTATATCCGCCTTTCTCATCACTTGGATAACTCTTGCGAGTAAGAGCCTTAACTTTGGTTCCGTAGTTTTCCTGTTCGCGCTACCATGGGTTCTTCTTAGAGCCGGCGCAATTGTCACAGCCGCTCTGCGTTTTCCATCCTTTTTCGCGCTCGATTTCCTCTTGGGAGTTACCGTTGTCTCAGTCGCAGTGATGAGTTGGAAGTTGTTTGTGCCCGTCTCCTTGTGGGTTCTGCTGATCGTGCTTCTGGTCGCAATCGCGAGCATTCCCAGGCTTCTTCCCCATCATCGACGCGATCCGCTTTCCGCTTTAGGGCTGCTGAGCGTAATTGTCTCTCTCGTTGCGGCAACCGGTTGGTCTCAAGATCTGATCTTTCCCACAACCCCCCTCGACGGAACCGTTGTTTTTAAGCCGTGGTCGGATTTTTTCATCCACGCAACCTTTGTGGCGCGCAGTTTGGGATCCGAAACTTTGTTTCAAGTTGGGAATTATGAGTGGAAAGGCTTTCCGGCAATCTTCTATCACTACGCGAGTTACTCTATCCCGATATGTTTGGCGAAAGTGGGATCTCTTCCAGCTTACGCCATCGTCATAGGCTTTTGGGGACCCTTTGGATCGTTTCTCACAGGGTTGGCCAGTTATGCGTTAGGACGAGCCTTTTGGAGTCAAGGCGCTGGACTGGTGGCGCTCGTAGCTACTTTCCTATTACCTGACGCCGCCTTATTAAACATCGCTCATCCAACGTATGGCTATTTCTGGCTGCAGCACATTGCTCCCGGAGGTTTGTATGGAGTAGCCGTTGCTGGAATGGCTCTGATACTTATAGCCAAGGGAGTGCGCGAAGGACGGCGGGCGTGGATAGCATCGGGAGTGATGACAGGCGCACTTGTTGTCTTTTTCAAGATTCAGATCTTCGCGGCGGCTTTTCCCCTGCTGGTTTCGTTTGCTATCGTGGGATGGCCGCCGCGGAAGCGCTGGCAATGGCTAATTCTTGCCGGATGTGTGGCCGCCGGAGTGGCTCTGCTGCCGCTGGCGAACCGTTTTTACGTTGGACCTAATGTGGGCTTTGATTTCTCCGATATCGATTGGTATTGGAAACTGTTGGCGAACATGGCAAGGGGCACGCGTGTCGAAAACTGGTACCAGGTTTTTCGAGTTGGGCATCCGTTCCCTTCGCACTTGGTGCAGGCGATCGGGTTACTCCTGATTAACGCATTGGGAATTTTCGCACTTGTCGCTCCCGTTGTTTGGCTTTTCGCGGCGTGGCGAAAGACATGGCGGGTATCGGAAGGACTCTCAGTAGGCGCGATAGCTCTTCTGTTGCTAATGACTTTTGGTCTGAGCAGACATGGGGCGTCGGATAATGCGTACGAATTCATACAGCACCCGTTCGTGTGGGCGTACTGGCTGGTGGGCGCGCTGACTGCAGGGCGTCTTTTTGTTCTGGTGTCGGAAAGCCGTCCGCAGCTGTGGACGAGAGTCATCGTTGTTAGTATCATCGTGTTGACGCTGCTTCCGGTGTGTTATGGGTCGGGGTTACAATGCGGTAAGTGGTTGGGAGGAAACATACATTCCCCTTTACGTGTAGATCGCGGCTTGATCGAGTGCGCACGCTACATCAGTAATCAGCCTCCTATCAATGCCGTAGTCCAAGATTCGCATTTGGACCAATTCCTGACGCTTAGCGGGCTGAGTGAACGGCCTTCTTTTGCAGCCAGGCTTGATACTTGGACGAGGGTAAGCGAGGCCTTCCGGGAATCCTCTTACAAGGAACAGTTACGCAAGTTGCAAAGTTTGCAGAAAGCGACAAACATTCCGGACTTGCAACGCAGTGTGCGCGAAACTGGCATTCGCTGGTTTGTTGTTCATCCGGGCGATCCGAACGTCTGGCCAGCCGAGTTTCGCGATCCGCCGGCATTCGAGTCCGACGGCTATCGAGTTTACGATATGCAGCGTTGTATCGATTTGCGCGGCTGATTTTTGCAGGTCGTGCGGCAGTCGCACGTCGTTTTTACTAGACGCTCGGCATCAAACGTTGAACGTTCGCGTTTCTCATATGCAAACATCTCCGCAATCCTCAATCGATCTTCACGGAATTAAGAAACTGCGCAGCGGCAAGGTGCGCGAAGTGTTCGACCTCGGCGAGACACTCCTCTTTGTCGTCACGGATCGGATGTCCGCGTTTGACGTGATCCTACCCGATCCGATTCCGCACAAAGGCGCAGTGCTGAATCAGATTTCCGAATTCTGGTTCAACCGATTCGACGACATCCAGAATCACTTTGTCACGGCAACGTTCGACGAATTTCCGAAAGAACTGCAGCCGTTTCACGAGCAGCTCGCCGGACGCTCGATGATCGTAAAGAAGACCAGGCCGTTGCCGGTGGAATGTGTGGTGCGCGGTTATCTGGCTGGTTCCGGTTGGAAGGAATATCAGGAATCGCAGAGCGTTTGCGGCATTAAGCTGCCGGCAGGACTCAAGCTGGCGTCGCAGTTGCCGGAACCAATTTTCACCCCCGCGACGAAAGCCGAAACCGGTCACGACGAGAACATCGACATGAAACGATGCACCGAGATTCTCGGCGACAAATTGGCCGAGCGCGTGAAAAAGCTCAGCCTGGACATTTATTCGCGTGGCCGCGCACACGCCGACCAGTGTGGAATTATCGTCGCAGACACGAAATTTGAGTTCGGCACTGTCGATGAAGATTTGTTTTTGATCGACGAATGTCTGACACCGGATTCCTCGCGCTTCTGGCCAAAGGACCAGTATGCCGTCGGGAAGAGCCCCCCGAGCTTCGACAAGCAATTTGTGCGCGATTATCTGGAGACCCTCGATTGGGACAAGAGTCCCCCTGCCCCGCGTCTGCCGAAGGAAGTGATCGAAAAAAGTTCGGCGAAGTATGTCGAAGCGTTTCGCCGCCTGACGGGGAGCGAGCTGGCGGACGTCTAGAAGTTTATCCCATTAATACCGCTGTCATGTTGAGCGGAGCGAAACATCTCTGGTCGTCTGTATGCCGCAATGATTCAAAATTGATCCGAGATTCTTCGCTTTGCTCAGAATGACATTATGACGCGGCCCGACATTTTATTCATCATGACCGACCAGCAGCGGTTCGATACGATCGCCGCGCTCGGGAATTCGCACATTTACACGCCGAACATGGATCGGCTGGTGCGAAGGGGAATCAGTTTTTCGAGCGCATACGCGACCTGCCCGGTTTGCGTCGCCGCGCGCTATACAATCCGCACAGGATGCGAGCCGGCGACGACCCGAGTGTTTACTAACGTCAAGGCAAATGCTGCGGCGGATCAAGCCGTGGAGATGGAAGCGCGTTGTGGACCGTACCTGGGCCGAACGATGTCGCGTCTCGACTATCGAACTTTCGGAGTCGGCAAGTTCCATACAAACCCGTGGAACGAGGACCTCGGTTTCGAAACGTTGTGGCGCTGCGAAGAAACTTATCATCCACCAAATCGCGAAGGCGATGACTATGGTTCGTGGCTCGCGCGCGAGCATCCGCAGTTCGATTTCCTCGAGCAACCCATGGGGGAACGCACTGAGATGTTTTACCTTCCCCAACGCAGTCCGCTTCCGGTCAATTTAGGTGGCGAATGGTGGACGGTTGATCGTACGGTGGAAGAAATCGCAAAGTCAGATGACTCGCGGCCGTTCTTTGGATTTGTGTCGTTTATCGGGCCGCACCCGCCACTGGCTCCGCCGATTCCTTTCAACCGGATGTACAATCCCGATCGATTGTCGGAACCTGTCCTCGGCAACGTCGAGGAAGATCACCTTGACGAAGAAATTCCTTTCATGCGTCACGCCATTTGGGCAGACGCAATTAACCCGGCGCTAACTAAAATAGTAAAGGCGCGTTACTACGGCGAGGTCACTTATTTGGACTATTGCCTCGGGCGAATTCTCGATGCAGTCGAAACGCGACCAAATTCCGGGAACGTTCTCATCTGTTTTTTCTCCGACCACGGCGATCTGCTGGGCGACCATCACGGCTGGCAGAAACAAAACTTTTTTGAAGCGGCCTGCCGCGTTCCTTTGCTGCTCAGTTGGCCAACCGAGCTACCTGCGGAAACCGAGCGAACTGAATTCATAAGCCTGGCGGATCTTTTCGGCATTGCGACGGGAGCCGCCGGCGCATGTGAAATGCGCGAGGGAATCGACGTTCTCAAAATGCTGCGAGGCGAATGCGCACCGCGCCAATATCTTATCGGGATGCTTGAGGTTCCCGGCTCGCACGATTTCAAAATCATGGTCCTGACAGACGAGTGGAAATACATTTTCATGGCGAACGGCGGACGGGAACAGCTCTTCAATCGCAAAAACGATCCTAACGAGTTGTCGAACTGCGTCAGCTCGTCATCCGCGGTCAGGAACGACTTGTATGCTCTGGCGGTGAAGGCGTGCCGAGTCCCGGGCGCAACCGACGCGCTCGACGGCGATAAGCTCCGCGCATTTCCGTTTCGTCAACGACCGCCGACCCGCATCTATCAATTCGACCGGTCTCGCGGCGTGGTCGGATTTCCTGACAAACCTCAGGACGCGCTGAAAACCTTCGACCGCGCCACGTTAAGATCGTCGGCTTGAAAATGGAAATGGCTTCACCGGATAAGGAAGATCTTGGCTTCGGCCTTAAACCGGGCGACCCGCAGTATCGTGCTTATGTCGGCCCGCCGGAAGATTACGATCTGATCGCCGCGATGGCGTTCAATCTCCTGACCACGCTAGGTCTGCGCCAACATCATTCGTTGCTTGATATCGGTTGTGGTTCGCTGCGGATCGGACGGCTTTTAATTCCGTACCTGAACCGGGGGAAATACTTTGGCGTAGAGCCTAACGAATGGTTAGTCGATGAGGGAATCAGGCGCGAGCTGGGCGAAACGTTGGTGCAAATCAAACGACCGACATTCTTTTTTTCCGATTCGCCGGACACGATTGCGCAAGCGAAAATCGCTTTCGATTTCGCGCTGGCCCAATCGATCTTCAGCCATTGCGGCCTCGACCTGATCAGCGGCTGGTTGTCTGCGATTTCGCGTTCGCTGGCCGAGGATGGAGCATTGGTTGCCACGTTCTTAATTGGCGAGAAAGACTCGCCGCGTGCCGGATGGATTTACCCCGAATGTGTGAATTACCAGCGGACTACATTGGAGCGCACGGCCGCAGAGGTAAACCTGCGATTTGAAATTCTGGATTGGAAACACCCGCGGCAGACGTGGGCGCTTTTCGCTACACCCAACTTTGATTCGAGTTGGTTCAAGGACACGGCTCTCACCTGGAACGCAGCACTTGAAAGAACGCGCAGTCAAAAGACCGATCTGCAGAAGATGAAAGATCGACGAGCCTGAAGGTTTGCCCAGTGTGCGGTGGCGACCGCTTCACGAATGTATCAGTGCTGTGGCCGGAGATGATCGCGCAATATGGGAGTATCGCCCGATGAAATCGCTTACATCAACTTGGGAAGGGCGCGCTGATCATCGAAGATAAGCACCTTTGAACAGTATGACCCTCGCAACTCCGCCTGGGAATGCCACAGCGTTTACGCCGCGGCATGTTCCCGCGCTCGACGGTCTGAGAGCGATCGCAGTGTTGATGGTGCTCCTCGCTCACTTCAAGGAGGCAACGCCGCATTGGACATGGCAGGTTCTTCATCAGGGAGGTTTCGGCGTCTATCTGTTTTTTGTTCTGTCAGGCTTTTTGATCACCCGAATTCTGCTTTCCGAGAAAAATAAAGCGGCTTACTTCCGCAATTTTTATGCGCGCCGCACATTACGCATTTTCCCGCTCTACTACGGAGTGCTGGCGCTACAGTTTTGGATACTGCTCCCGATCTTTCCAACGCCGCACATTTTGGCGGACGCACATTATCAGGGATGGCTTTGGGCGTACGGTTATAACATTTTAACCCCCGTTAAGGGGCATTTTCTTTTCTCGTCCGACTGGATGTGGCTCGGACACTTTTGGTCTCTTGCGGTTGAAGAACAATTCTATCTTGTTTGGCCCTTCATTGTGTTGGCGTTATGTCGTGAAAGCCTACTGAAACTTTGCATTGGAATTGTGGTATTGACGCCGGTCTTGCGCTTGGCCTTCTACGCCGCTGGTGCGAATCAATACTGGATTTGGATGTTCACGCTTTGCCAGATGGATTCACTGGCTCTTGGAGCGATGCTCGCCTGCCTTGAATCGTCCGGCTGTTTGAATGCTGTTGTGCCTATGGCCTGGCGGGTTGTGCTGGGGGTTGGTGGAATCCTCGTCATTTGTTCATTTTTCTATCCCCGGTCACCAGAAACCATGTTGCCTCTTATTTTTTATCACGGAGCTGTCGCCTTGTTTTTTGGCGCCATTGTGGCGCTGGCAGCCTGCGGAGCATTCCGCTGGCTGGATAATCGTGTGCTTCGGGAAGTGGGCCAGAAGAGTTACGGAATGTATGTGTTCCATGTTCTGCTATTGGTGCTCGCGGTCAGCTACATCCACTTACCTTCCTACCTGCGGCAGTGGGCCTCG
>DASXHS010000016.1:0-7957 GCA_036488345.1 Candidatus Udaeobacter sp. | reverse complement strand
GCGCCGCGCAATGATGGGCCGCTCAGCTTCCGCTATCGACGCAAATCCGCGCCCCGCATGAAAGCGAGTTCTTCCTGAAGATGGTCGAGGAGCCAGTCGTCCGGTTTGAGGCACTTCTGGGCCACCTTTTCCACCTGGGTCACGGCGTCGAAATGCACTCTCAAGTTGACGCCCTTCCAGCCCTGCTTGCGCAGGGTGACGAGGCCCTCGATCGCGCGGCGTTGCTGCTGCCAGCTGGCATTGGCGAAAGCTTTTGCGATCGGGCGCTTGGGAAGATAAAGCAGGTCGGTAAAACAGAGCGCCACGAAGTAGGCGGAAAGACTCCGGAAATCTCTGATCCGATCATTGAGAAGTTGTTCCATTTCGGCCGGGACATTGATCGTGTGGCGAGTTGTCTTCATAGGTCGTAATCTTTCCCGTGACGGAACCTTTTTGTAAAGCACGCCGCGCGGCTCGGCCTTATCGATTTGATATGAATGCTCCCTTTACCAAATTTTCACAATCAGCAATTAGTCGCTACGTGTTTCGATGAGGGTTCGATAAAGGGGTGCCCATTAGGGCGCAGGTCAAACAGAAAAAACGTGTCCTGTTCCGATTTGGCATTGAACTCGGCGGTTGTTTTATGCAAAATTGTTATGCAACCGACTCTCGTCATCGTCATAAGAGGGAAACGGATGGGGGGGGATTCGAACCCCCGGTGCCTTTCGGCACACACGCTTTCCAGGCGTGCACAATCAACCGCTCTGTCACCCATCCAAAACAAATCTTCCTCTTCCTCTAAATCTTAATGTTCGTGGGTCGAGCAACGATCGAAACAGAGTAAGACTAAGAGGAAACGGGAGCGGAAGATTATCACAGTTGCAAGCGCCGGAACAATTCGTCGAGAGGTAGTTGGATGCCGATATAAAATTCGCCGAAGTCAGCGTACTCGGCGCTCACCGGGTCGAACCGCATTTTGTAAACAATCGCTTTAATCTGGAATGTATCTCGCGCGAAAAGAGTCACACCCCATTCCGCATCGTCGAGACCGGTCGAACCGGTTATCAGCTGTTTG
Source organism: Candidatus Udaeobacter sp. (assembly GCA_036488345.1). Taxonomy (GTDB): domain Bacteria; phylum Verrucomicrobiota; class Verrucomicrobiia; order Chthoniobacterales; family UBA10450; genus Udaeobacter. The sequence continues at coordinate 6,903 of DASXHS010000016.1, read as the reverse complement.
ACTTTGCCGGCGAACTCGCGCCCGACACCGGCGTGTCCTTTCATCAGTTTGCGCCGTTCATCATACGGCAGCGCATACCAGTTCCGTTGCTCACCGCGGCGCTTGCTCATGTTGTAAAAACAAACCACCGACCAATCGGGCAGCGTAGGGTAAACCCGCTCCTGCCGGTAATGTTTAATTCGGTCGCGAAATGATCTCATCGCTTCTTCGAGCTTTGCCGGATCCTTACGGACATTCGATTCGAGGGTCTGCGCGTATTCTTCCTCGGTCGTGATGTATTCGCTCTCCTCGGTCAGGGACAAATAGCCGTAGACTGGCGTGAGCACATCTGGGCCTAACGACAGCGACAATCGTTTCTCAATGCTATTGGCGTCGTGCAAATCGGGCGTGATCAGCATGAAGCCGATATCGGCTTTCGGCGTCACTATCCCAAGCGTCAGTAATTGAGTGGAATCCATCGCGCGCACTTCCTGCACCAGCGAAGCTAGATTCGTTTTCGCAGCGTTTTGTTCCTCGCGGCTGAGTAACTGCCATTGGCCGTACTCGATCCGGTAAAATAAATGCACGCAATGCCAGCCTTCTTCCGGAACAAGCGTCGTGTTCTTGTCAGTCATCGCGGTAGTCTCGGGCGCGAAAGGAAGCGGTCAAGGGTAGTGCATGCGTCTCGCGTGCTAGTTTCGGCGTCCCGCCGAAACGATCTTTCGCCAAAGCGCAGAACAAGCAAAGAACTGTGCTTTTGTGAAAAGTTCGCGATGGCGAGACGCGTGCGCTACCCAGGCGTTTGCACCTTCGGCAGATGCGCCATGCAATATTCTTCGCCGTCGCGCGCGACGCGGAAATCGAGATTCGGGTCGCTTAGCTCGGTGGCGCCACAGACTGCGCAGCGATGGAGCGTTTCAGTGGGACTGCGCGATTCGATTTCAAAACGTTTGCGTCGTGTCGAGACGTCGCGCCGGTGCCGCGCTTGATGAATAATCTCCGGTCCGAAGAAAATGAAATAGTTGATGAATGCGGCAACGAGCGCTGCGCGATACGAGTTCGGTCCCATAAAAAATCCGAACATCAAAAACGCGGCGTAAATCCACGCCAGCCATTTGATTTTTACCGGCAAGATAAAAAGGATGTAAATGACTTCCTCGGGATAAAACCGCGCGAATGCGAAGAACAATGACGTGATGAGCATCCCATTGGAGAAATTGCCGCCGAAAAAGAATGCCGCGATGGTCGTGCCGATCATCCCTACGACGAAATAGAGCGTCAGCCGGAAGGGCCCCCACGCGCGTTCGAGACCTTCGCCGATGAACCAGAGAAACCAGAGCGCGAGAAGCACCCACAATGGGCTGAACGTCTGCGGAAGGAAGATGTAGGTGACGAGCCGCCAAACCTGGCCTCGAAGAATCAAAGCCGGATCGAGCGTTAAAAACGATTCGAAGCCGCGATTAAGAAAAACCAGCACATACACCAGCGCGGTGAAGCCAATCACGATCCGGATCAGTCCCGGAATGCCCAGAAAACCAAAACGGCGTTCGAGTTTATCCAGCCAGGTCATTGCTCGCGCACGGTAATGTCGCGCAGTTCGCGTGCAAGGTGGATCGCGTTGTCCTCAACGCGATGGATTCATCGTCTTCGGACTAGCCGATCCACCTTTGCGCATGATCACAGCGCGGCTAGCTTGGCGCGTGAGCGAAAGAAAGACGCCGCTTTACGATGAGCACATGCGGCTTGGCGCGAGGATGGTTCCATTCGCCGGCTGGCTAATGCCGGTGCAATACACGAGCATCGTCGAAGAACATCTGGCAGTGCGAAATAATGTCGGCGTCTTCGACATTTCTCACATGGGCCAGTTCATCGTCGACGGCGCGGGTGGGAGCGATTGGCTCAATAACATGCTGACTAACAATGTCGACAAGCTCGCTGTTGGCACGGGCCAATACACGTTTTTGTTGAATGACCGCGGCGGCATCATTGACGACCTGATTGTATATCGCATCGGCGAAGAGAAGTACTTGCTCGTCGTGAATGCGGCTCGCGCGGATGAAGATTTTGCATGGCTGCAAAATCATCTCAAGGTAGGGCATGCCTCTGGCTTGCCTGATCACAGCGGTCGCATGCGAGACGCATGCGCTACCCTAACAAGTCGCAGCGCCAATTTTGGCGCAGTGGCCATTCAAGGCCCGCACACCGTGGCATTATTTCATGCGCTCTTCGGTAAAGACATTGAGCGGCCGCTGCGAAACCACATCGTTGATATTCCATTTAACACAACGAACGTTTCGGTCGCTCGCACCGGCTACACCGGTGAGGATGGCATCGAAGTTTTCTTCGCCGCAAAGGACGCGGCGAAATTTTGGCGTACCGTGCTTGAACGAGGCAAGCCGCTCGGAGTCAAGCCGTGTGGCCTCGGCGCGCGCGACACGCTGAGATTGGAAATGTGCTACCCGCTCAACGGTTCCGATCTATCGCCCGAACGAAACCCGATCGAGGCGGGACTCGGATTCTTCGTCGATCTAGCCAAACCAGACTTCGTCGGTCGCGATGCGTTGCTGAAGACAAAGGAAGTCGGCTCACGCGAAAAGCTGGTGCCATTCCGGATGAAGGAGAAAGGTCCGCCCCCGCGGCCGCACTACGCCGTGTTCCGCAATGGCGAACGCATCGGCGAAGTAACCAGCGGCACGCTTTCTCCAAGCTTGAACTGGGGCATTGGCATGGCGTATGTGTCGTCGGCGCATGCGAAAATCGGCACTGAGATTGACATCGAGATTCGCGCGCAAAAATTCCCAGCCACCGTGGAAAAGAAACCGCTCTACAGAAAACCAGCATCATGATGATCCCAGACGATTTGCTATACACTGAAAGTCACGAATGGATTAAGCGCGAAGGCGAGAACATCCGTGTCGGCATAACCGATCACGCGCAATCGGAATTGACCGACGTGGTTTATGTCGAGCTGCCGAAACTCGAGCGGCAGGTGAACCCCAAGGAACCGATCGCGGTCGTCGAATCAGTGAAAGCGGCGAGCGATATTTACGCGCCAGTGAGAGGCACGATCGTCGAGGCGAATAAGGCGCTCGAAGCCGACCCGGGCTTGATCAACCGCGAGCCGTACGCGCAAGGGTGGATATTCGTTCTCAAGATTGAAAACCCCGACGATCTTAAAAATCTGAAAGACGCTTCCGCTTACAAAACGCAGATCGGTTGAAACCGAAATTTTTTCGAACGCCCGCGGATTTCCGAAACTGGCTGGAGAAGAATCACGCGACGGCGACTAAGCTTTGGGTCGGGTTTTACACAAAGGATGCAGGAAAGCCGAGCATCACATGGCCCGAATCGGTGGATCAAGCGCTCTGCTTCGGTTGGATCGACGGAATTCGGAAGCGCGTTGACGAAATCAGTTACCAAATTCGGTTCACGCCAAGGCGACGCGGCAGCATTTGGAGCGCGATCAACATCAAGCGTGCCGAGGAGCTCGTTAGGCAAAAACAAATGCGACCGACTGGATTAAAAGCGTTCGCGGCGCGGATCGAGAATAAGTCGGGTATCTATTCGTACGAGCAACGAAGCACAGAGTTGAGCCAGCCGTACGCAAATTTGCTGAAGAAGAACAAAGCAGCCTGGAACTTTTTCGAAAAACAGCCGCCGTCGTATCGAAAAATGATCGGTTGGTGGATTATCAGCGCGAAGAAAGAAACAACGCGAATGGCTCGGCTGGCAAAATTGATTAGCGAGTCTGCGAATGGAAAACGCCTGCTCCAATAGTGATCAGCCTCTTGCTGAAGCGCAGTCCGACTACAACAGACCCGACACAGTGTTAATCAACAGCGCCAGAATCATCGTGTTGAATCCAAATGAGAGAACGCTGTGGAAGAGCGCGATGCGGCGCATGCGTCGTGAGGTGATCTGCACGTCCGACACCTGACAGCACATGCCGATCACAAACGAAAAATAAGCAAAATCAAAGTAATCCGGCGGCCGATCGCCGGGGAAAACCAATCCGCCGGCATACCGATTCACGCCGGGCTCGTCGCTATCGCCGTAAAACGCATGCGCATACCGGAACCCATAAACCGTATGTACCAGCATCCAGGAAAAGATCACGGTCAGCAACGTGAGCAACACATGAATGATGAAATGGCTGCCGCTCTGACTCTTTTTCACGCTGACGAGAAATCCGACCGCGAACAAGGCAGCGGATGAAGTGACCACGACAAAAAGGAAAACCAGGAAGCGGCTGAGATCTTGTTGCTGCGCTACTTCGCGTATTTTGCGGCGCGGTGTCGTCAGAATTGTCGCCCAATCAAGCGCAAGGATAACGACAGCGACTGCATTCCAACCTGCAATTGCGGCACTCCACAGCCGAAGATGTCCCCGTGTGACAAAGAAAACCAGCGCACCGACGGCCAGTCCGATCCCGAGGCGATGCCGCGCGTCCTGGCGCGAAATAAGATCGACAAGGCGCACGTTAGCTACCGACTTTCTTTATCGCGAACCCAAGATAGCCCCACCTGCCCCATTCGTAATGAGAAGTGCGCTGCGCATCGCGGCGGCCAGTTTTTTTTTCGTGCGCATACGTTTTTGTGACGAACTCAGGGAACGCAGCGTTCATCTGGACATCATGCGACATGAGCACTCCGCCGTCGCGCAGGCGCGGCCAGAACTGACGAAATTCCCAGAGCATGTGCTGATAACTATGCGAACTGTCGTGCAAGAACATGTCGATGGACCGGGGTAGTTCGTCGCCCTTTAGTAAATCTTCGATTCGACCGCGCATCGGCACGAATCCACCCGAAGATCGCAGTTCCTCGGGAATCAGGGCGCCTTGCTCGCAGTCTTCGCTCAATTCGATGCTGCACAGCTTCGAGGTGGCAAGCTTCTCGTCCGCAAGCGCTTTCAAAATAAACGCCGATGACATGCCAATAAACCCACCCGACTCGACGAGCACCATGGGGCGCAACCAGCGGGTCAAACCGTACAGCGTTGCGCAATCGAGCGCTCCCATCACGCCTTCGCTTCCGTAAGCGTCTCGGCGGCTAATCATGTCCGACATGAATTCGCTGTCCCGAATTTCCTTCGCGAAACGCGCAACGGCGTCCCACATCGAGAAAAAGGACGTAGATGCCAACGAGGTCTGAGCTGTTTGCTTCAATTGACGGCGCTGAGGAAGTTGGAATACGCGCATATTCCGCTGATTCGGAGTGAACATTCGCTGAGCTTCAAACTGGCGCGAGCGTTTATTTCGCATGGCTTGCTGTAGCGTCCGCTGTCCTCAACGCAGAGGCGATTGGCGGCGTTCCGCACAAAATCCGCTGAGGACAGCGGACGCTACAAACGGAGGTCGCCCTTTTTTCCTAGCGAAGCTGTGCTTAATTCCTCCGTTTTCCCGATGAGTAGTAAACCGAAGCCGCGCGAGGCTGAGCTGAATTTTGAGGGCGCGATGGATCGGCTCGAGAAAATTGTGGAGCAGATGGAGTCGGGTAAATTGCCACTAGAAGATCTGATCGTCCGCTACGAGGAAGGAATGAAACTGGTAAAAACCTGCCAGGAACGCCTTGCCAATGCCGAGCAAAAGATTGAAATCATTACCCGCAACAGCGCTGGGAAAGCCGTAGTACAAGAATTCGAGCCCGCGCAGGAAGCGGCTCCTTCCGAGAAAGCAGCGGTCGAATCTGAAAGAATCGATGACGAAATCAACCTCTTCTGAAAATCTACAAACCACTGAGACGACAGAGGCGCCGAAGCGTTTGCTCGATGGAATCCGTTCGCCGGCCGACATCAAAGCGCTTCGCGAACAGGATCTGCCGCAACTCGCGCAGGAAGTGCGCGATGAGCTGATCAAAGTACTCTCGCAAACCGGCGGGCATCTCGGACCGAATCTCGGCGTGGTCGAATTGACTATTGCTCTGCATCGAGTCTTCGATACGCCGCAAGACCGCCTTGTCATGGACGTCAGTCATCAGGGGTACGTCCATAAGATTTTTACCGGCCGCCTCGATCGTTTTCATACGATGCGGCAATTCGAGGGCCTCAACGGATTTCTTTTGCGCACGGAAAGCGAACACGATTGCTACGGTGCCGGTCATGCTGGCACGGCGCTTTCGGCTGGTCTCGGCATGGCTGTGGGTCGCGACTTGCGGGGCGGTGACGAAAACATCGTGGTCGTCGCGGGCGATGCCGCGTTCACCTGTGGAATCAGCTACGAAGCGCTCAATAATGTCAAAGCGCATACCAAGCGTTTCATCGTCGTGCTCAACGACAACGAGTGGTCGATCGCAAAAAACGTGGGTGCGATCGCTAATTACCTGAACGGTATCGTGACGAATCCCACTTACGCGCATCTACACGATAAGGCGCGCGATTTCGTCCAGGCGATTCTTGGAAAAACCGGCGTGCAGCTCGCGCATAAGGTGGAAGAAAGCGTCAAGGGTTTGCTCGTGCCGAGCGTGATTTTCGAAGAACTCGGTCTCCGCTACTACGGCCCGATCGACGGACACGATATCCCGTTATTGATCCGGACATTCGAGTTTTTGAAGACACAGGAGGAGCCGGTGCTCCTGCACATTCTCACCAAGAAAGGGAAAGGGTACGAGCCGGCCATTAAACAACCCGACAAATTTCACGGGCTCGGCAAATACAAGATCGAAAGCGGCGAGACTGCGCCGACGGCAACGCCCACCTATTCGGAAATTATTGGCAAGACACTGGCGAAATTCGCGGACACCAATCAGAAGCTCGTCGCCATCACGGCGGCGATGCCGAGTGGGACGGGCCTTTCCCATTTCGCCAAGGCGCACCCCACTCGCTACTTCGACGTCGGCATTGCGGAAGAGCATGCCGCGCTATTCGCCTGTGGGTTAGCGACGCAAGGCATGACGCCGTTTCTTACGATCTATTCCACGTTTTTTCAGC
>DASXHS010000223.1:0-3183 GCA_036488345.1 Candidatus Udaeobacter sp. | reverse complement strand
AACGAATTCGCCCCCACCGGAATCAGCCGAACAAAATCGAGTCGCCATTCAGCCGCTCAAACGAACTTACGTAAGGGTGACGCTCGGCGATGAGGCAAAAGCAGCGTTCGAACGATGGGTCTCCCCGACTGATGGTCCGGTCGAATTTCGCGGTAAGCACGTGTCGATTCGGGTCCTCGATCCCGAAGCCGTTAAGATCACTAAAAACGGACAGGCATTGGCACAAAACGATCAGGACGTGACGGTCAATTAGAGCAAGGCTGTCATTCTGAGCCAAGCGAAGAATCTCGGATCACTGCTTCCGGCCAGTCAGAAATCGGAAATGGATCAGAGATGTTTCGCTTCGTTCAACATGACAGCGCCGTATGCTTTTGGATTTAGCCGAAAATAAGATGACAAAGACGACACATTTTCCTCGTAAACCGAAGATCGGCATGATTAGCCTCGGTTGCGCCAAAAATCTCGTCGATGCGGAGATCATGCTCGGAAGTGTTTTGCAACGCGGTATGGAAATCACCTCACGAGCAGAGGACGCCGATGTGCTCGTCGTTAACACTTGTGCCTTCATTGATTCAGCCAAGGAAGAATCAATCGACGCGATCTTGGAAGCGCATCAGCGGCGCGGGTTGAATAAACGACCAGACCAAAAATTAATCGTCAGCGGCTGCATGTCCCAGCGGTTTGCGAGAGAGCTGCATAACGAATTGCCCGAAGTAGACGCGTTCATCGGACTGGATCAAATCAGTGAGCTCGGAGCGATCGTGGAAGAAATGATAACGCGACGGTCCCTGTTGCCAGATGCAAGCGACGCAAGCGAGACGCATGCGCTACTTTTCGCCGACAGGCGCCCCACGTACATTCCCGATTACGACACACCGCGTTTCAGACTTACTCCGGCGCACTCCGCTTACGTGAAGATTGCCGAGGGCTGCAATCATCCGTGCAGTTTTTGCGTGATCCCACAAATGCGCGGCAAGCATCGGAGCCGAAAACCGGAATCGGTATTAGCGGAAATCCGTGCGCTTGTCGGCGAAGGTGTGCGCGAAATTAACTTGATCAGTCAGGATACCACGTACTACGGAATGGATTTATGGGATGCCAAAGTGGGGCCTCGGCAGCCGGTGGATTCGACACGCGGACCGACGTTAGTTTCGCTGCTGCGTGAAATTCAACAGATCGAAGGCGAATTCTGGGTGCGCTTGCTTTACACGCACCCGGCGCACTGGAGCGATGAACTGATTGAGACCATTGCTGAATGCGACAAGGTCGCGCGCTACATCGACATTCCGTTGCAGCACATCGACGAATCGATGCTGGGGCGGATGCGACGTGAAACATCGCGCGCACACATTGAAGATTTAATTCACAAACTGCGTGCTGGAATTCCGGGCCTAACCCTGCGCACTACTTTCATCGTCGGTTTTCCTGGCGAAACCGATACGGAATTCGAGACATTACTGGATTTCATTAGTCGCAGCCGGTTCGAACGTCTAGGGATATTCAAATACTCGCAGGAAGAGGGTTCGCGCGCGGCGGGGATGCCTGGGCAGGTGCCGGCAAAGATAAAAAACTCACGTTATCGAGCAGCGATGGAACTGCAGCAATCTATTGCCCATGATCTCGCTCGCGAGAAAATTGGCAGCGAATTGAAACTGCTCGTCGATCAACCGCACATCGCCCGAAGCGAAGCCGATGCTCCGGATGTTGATGCGCGGGTAGTTTTGGCCCAGTCCGCGCCTGTCGGTCAGTTCATTCGGCGGACCGTCAAAGGAAGCCGCGGCTACGATCTACTGGCCTGAACCGAGTCACATTTTCCTAAGCAAGATTGGGTAGTGACAAGCCGGCGATTTTTGATCAATTTCTTCACTTAATGGCCGAACCCCCCCAACCAAAAAAAGAGACCGTTCGCATCCAGTTGCCGGATCCGCCTGTTACGAAACCGTTGGAGCCCGTGAAACCACACGAGACGGTCCGGATCCAGTTGCCCGTTCGTGAAACCGGCACTTCGCCTTTTCCCTCTCCGTCGCAGTCAGCGCCCGGAAACACTTCTCGCACGAACTTTTTCCCGCCGCCGCAGCCGCCTGCTGTCTCGCGTCCATTATCCGCTTCAATGCGTCCTCCTTCGATTCTACCCGCTTTAGGACCGAAAAAGGAGACAGTGCGCATCCCTCCCGAACCGTCGCGCTTGTCTCAGAAAAAGACTCAGCCCTTGATCGCGATGCCCAACGTGGTTTCTCAAAATCCGCCGATCGCGGTAGCACCGGTCGAGAAAAGCTCAATGCTGGTGTATTGGGTGCTTCTCGCTACGTCCGCATTGATTTTGATTATCCAGATTTGGACGTATTTTTCTTAGCTATGGAAAATTCTGCTGTTATCACGCTTAACGAATCGAACTTTGACCGCGAACTGACGCAAGACGACAAACCGATGATCGTCGACTTTTGGGCGGAATGGTGCGGTCCGTGCAAAATGATCGCGCCGCTGCTAGATGAGATTGCGCGGGAAAAAACGGGCACGCTTAAAATTGCGAAGGTAAACGTAGACGAAAACCAGAGTCTCTCAGCCAAGTACAACATTCGCGCGATTCCGGCGCTGCTCTTTTTCAAGAACGGCCAATTGCGCGATCAGGTCGTCGGCGTAGCGAGCAAAAAGGATTTGCTGAGCCGACTGGAAGCATTGGCTTAGCGGAATTTTCGCGTCGCGAAAATTCCGGTGAAGCACTTTATAGGGCGGCCGCCTCGGTCGCTGACCCAAAGCACGGACGGCGTCCATTGGAATGGCCGAGAGCAATGCATCTGGGTAACAGCCGCGGAGACTATTTAGCTAGCTAACGGCACTTTCAGAGGCCTGCGCCCGGCGGGGGTCGAACCCACAACCTTTGGCTTCGGAGGCCAACGCTCTATCCAGTTGAGCTACGAGCGCGCATAACCCAAAATAAACCCGATTTAGCGGTTTAGCGATTTGACGATTTTGATCACTGAATCTGTGAATCCTTAAATGGCTAAATCACGCCTTCCGGTTGCAAATTGTGTTTGCCTATTCGAGAGTGTGCGCCCGCAGCCGCGCGGCTGGCGACGAGTTTATGAATCAGATCATCGATACGATTGAGAAAGAACAGCAGAAAAACGACGCTAAAACCTTTTCTGTTGGCGATAGCGTGCGCGTGCACACCCGGGTTGTGGA
>DASXHS010000215.1:0-10455 GCA_036488345.1 Candidatus Udaeobacter sp. | reverse complement strand
CCCTTCGATCTCGATCTCCATGTATTTCCCGATTCGAACGCTGCGCACTTCCGGCATTCCTAAGTGGCGCATCGCGTCACGCACCGCGTTTCCCTGCGGATCCAGCACGGCGGCTTTCGGCATAACGATCACTTTGGCGTTCATCACGGCACAATATTGCGGCGATCTGCGGCGACAAGCGCAATCACTTGTCATCACTTCAAAACCACAACATCAAGAATGCCGTTCCGTCGAAGAACATTCACGCCTACATCTCCTTCGTCGTGTCTCGTGAGCAAAAGGTCAACGCTTGCGTCTCCCACTGTTAGATCACGAATGCTGACTTGCGGAAGAAATTGCGGCAACAATGGCTTCGAAAACACCAGCCTTCGCTCTGGAGCAAACAGCTCGAGACCAAGACATGCTTGCAGCACAAGAAATACAGCACCAGAGGCCCACGCCTGCGGAGCGCAGGCAACTGGATACAATGTAGGCGCTTCACCGGGCCGTCGTGGAAAGCCGCAAAATAGTTCCGGAAGCCGATGTAAATCGAAGAAGATGCTCGCGTCCATCATACCAGCGAGCACGATGGCAGCCGATTCCTTAAGGTCGTACTTGGCAAATCCTGCGGCGATCAGTGAATTGTCGTGCGGCCAGATTGAACCGTTGTGATACGACATCGGATTGTAGCGGGCCTCACTGGTGGCTACCGTGCGAATTCCCCATCCGGAAAAGGATGTTTCGTCGGTCAGCGTAGTCGCAACGCGCCGCGCGTGTTCCTCCGTCGCAATCCCCCCGAAAAGACAATGACCAGCATTCGACGTTCGCACCCTACAAGGCCGCTTGTCGCCATCCAACGCAATGGCGTAAGTAGAAATGTCTTCACACCAGAAGGCTTCCTCGAATTGGCGACGCAAGCTTTCGGCTTGGTTCTTCAGCTCTTGTGCGGCTGTGCGATCCCCTAATAGCGCAGCCAGCTCGCTCGCCGCGAGCTTCGCGGCATAAACATAACTCTGCACTTCGCAAAGGGCGATCGGCGCCTCAGCAAGAACGCCGTCGCTGTGAAAAACCGAGTCCTGTGAATCTTTCCAACCTTGCTGAATGAGACCGTGTTTTGACTTACGGCGGTATTCAACGAAACCGTCACCGTCTGCGTCGCCATAGCGGTCAATCCACTCAAGCGCGCGCTGGACGTTCGACCAAATCGATTCCACGAAAGCGCGGTCGCCCGTCCGCTTGTAATACGCGCCTGCCAGCATCACAAAAAGCGGTGTCGCGTCGATGCTCCCGTAGTAGCGCCTGAACGGCACTTCGCCTAAGATCGACATTTCATCATCGCGGAATTCATGCAGCACCTTACCGGGTTGCGCGTCTTGTTCGGGCTTCTCAGCGTCGGCTTGATTAGCGGCAAGATACGCCAGAACGCCGCGCGCGAGGGATGGATCGAACCACAAACTCTGTAACGCCGTGATGATTCCGTCGCGCCCGAACACTGTGCTGAACCACGGAACGCCAGCGTAAGGATACGGGCCATAGCGCGTCTCCGTTCGCATCATGTGAAGGTCGGCCAGCGAACGGTTCAGCCAATCGTTGAACTGTTCATTGTCAGCGAAAATCTGCGGTTCCCGAGCACGGGTGCGTTCGAGCGCGGCGGTCGCGTCTTGCATGATCTTTTCGTAAGTCTTGGTCCCGCCATGCGAATCGCCGTCCACCTCACATGCAACGGCCCACTGATAATCGGCATTCTCGCCGGGTTCCAAATGGACCTGGCAGCTGACGACCGACTTGCTCACCCGAGATGGCCTCGGGTCGAAAATGATCCGCGTACGGCGAGACCGTTGGTCCAATCCCTCATACGCGAGCACTAGCCCATCGTCGGTGATCTCAGGTTCCAAGCGACGACCATGACGCTCGCGATGCATCCCCCGCAGTTCGAAAATATCGGCAAAATCGGCATCGAATTCGATCGATAAAACAAAATCGACAGCTGCCCGTCCGTAGTTATGAATGTGAACGCGCTCGTGACACGCTTTATCCCATAAAATCTTTGAGCGAAACACATGTATCGTCCCTCTTGGAACCACTATCTCGCTGTCGCGCCAGACATCGGGATTAGTAGCGTCTACAGCAAGAACCGCGTTGTCCTCCCGGACCGTCGAGCTCAGGAGCAAAGGCCGATCCTTTCCGAGTTTAAAAGTCAGCCGGGATAAAAATCGCGTGTCCTGGTAAAACAGTCCCAGTTCCCCGGTCCCGAACGTGTCGACATCGCCAAATCGATCGAAAACAGCATACATGTCTCCCTGTTTCAAGACCCGCGTGCGCACGTCCACGCGGGCTGAAGAGGAACGAATGTAAAACTCGTTCCGAACACGAATCACTTCTCCCTTGGCCATTACGCGGCCTCCGAAACTTCCTGGTTTCTCGCAGTCTCGCCGCTGATAACGTTTATCCGAACGCAACGGCAGCGGACGTGGCACTGCGGATTAGTCGCCGGATCTCCGCTCCTAAAAAGTGTCACTACGTGGGCCTGTCGCACCAGTTCCTTCGTTAAATACGACACCACGCGTTCAGTTCCCCCGTAATATTTCCGTGCAATTCTCATACTCAAAGTAAGCCCTTCCTCTTCGAAATTTCTGACCCAGCGCAACCGGGTCAAATCTCAAATACAAGAGGCAGTTATCAATCCCCCTCGATCTCGCTATGAATTTCCCCGGCTTTTTATGTTCGAGTACGCCAACCAAAACGCGCGCACAGATTATTTCTTCGCGCTGGGGGCGCCAATCTATCAGCCGGGCGTTTCGCGAATAACGTCGCTCGCTTTTTTATCTTCGCGCAAACCCATGAAAACCGGTGCACGTAATTTTCTGTCGCGCGTCCACTCTGCGAATTTGATCTCAGCGACGAATTTCGGATTGATCCACTGAATCTTTTTCATCATCGAAGGTGTAATGCCGAGCACCCATTGGCCGTTTTGCTTTGACGGCAGATCGACAAACGGACAGTCGGCACGTTCTTCGGCGCGGAATTTCTTGTGCAATGCGGCCAATAATTTCGTTGTAAATCCGGTGCCGACCTTACCGGCGAACACGAGATCGCGACCTTTGTAGTAGCCGGCGAGAATTGCGCCGAAATATTTGCGAGCCCCTTGCGGCGGGGTGTATCCGCCGACGACGAATTCCTGTTCATTGACACATTTGAGTTTGATCCATGCGCCGCTTCTCCGGCCGGGTTCGTAAACGGACTGGCGCAATTTGCCAATGATTCCCTCCAAACCGCGACGTTGCACCTCGTTGAGGAGCTGCCTCGCATCTCCACCAATCGCGCCGGAGTATCGAATCATGGGGTCGTCTGCGCCGGCACACAGTTTCTCCAAGACGTTTTTCCGCGCTTCTAACGGCACCGAGACAAGACTTTTGCCGTCGAGCTGGAGAAGGTCGAATGCATAGAAATAAACGGGCGATTTTCGTCCTTCCATCTCGCGCGCTTGCAACAGCTGGAACGACGAGCGGCCCTGCTCATCGAGCGCGACCACTTCGCCATCAAGCACACATTCGTCTGCGGGTAGATTTCTGACGGCATTGACGATCTCGGGAAAACGCGCGCTCAAATCGTTTTGATTTCGCGACAGCAACGAAACTTTTCCGCGGTCTTTGATCGCAATCAGCCGGATGCCGTCAAATTTGAGCTCATAAATCCAGTCGCCGCTGGCTGGCGGTTTCTCCACCAGTTTCGCTTTCATCGGTTCGACGAAACGCGACTTTGCGGCAGGCAACTCTGGTAGGGAGAGCTCGCCGAGTCGTTCGTGCGCTTCTCCTGAAAGAGTATTCCGGCGCGCCCGACGGTCGCGCCCTACCGCTTCAACTTTTACTTTTTTTTTAATCGCCTGGCGGATTCGCGCCTTGAATTGCGACGTCGCGCTTTGGTCCTCTGCATGACCTGACTGCCACTCGGCATCGCGCGCGTCCGCAATTTGTTTCATCGTGCGACCGGTCTTGACCGATTCATCTTCGAGCTTGCTCGATATCGGTTTTACGTCGTCACCGGTCTTGAGGATCAGCCACTGATTCTTTTCGCCGTCGCGGCCGCGGATTCGCACGAGGGTCCATTCGCCTTTGGCCTTTTTGCCATCGAGAAGAAGGTGCAGCTTACCTTCCCGCAGCGATTTTACGGGTTGTTCGCCGTAAACGTAGTAGGTGCCGCGGTCCCAGACCATCACGGTGCCCCCACCATACTGACCTTCGGGAATCACCCCTTCGAAGTCTTCGTATTCAATCGGATGGTCCTCGACTTCCACGGCAAGATGCTTCTCGCCGCGCTTCCACGGAAGTCCCTTCGGCAGCGCCCACGATTTCAGCACGCCTTCCATTTCCAAGCGGAAGTCGTAATGCAATCGCCGTGCAGCGTGCTTTTGAATGACGAATCGCGACGCGCCTTTGACCTTTTTTGGAGCAGGCTTGCCTGCCGGCTCGGCGGTCTTTTTGAAGTCGCGTTTACGTTTGTATTCGGTCAGCGCCATGGCACTCAAATAAACCACGGATTGCCCGAATGGGCACATGGGTTATCAAGCTGCTCGCCGCGGCGAACGCCGCTACAACAAACTACGCTTCGCTCGACAGCGGCTCGCCGACGAGATACCTGACAAAGCGACGAATGATGATGTTCTCGCCTAATTCGGCAACTTTTGAAGTCAACAAATCGCTAATTGTCATATCGGGATTTTTGATGAAGCCCTGCTCGAGCAAGCAAACGGTGCTATAGAATTTCTCGAGTTTGCCGTCGACAATTTTGTCCGTGACGTGTGCCGGCTTGCCTTGGACCTGTGCCTTGTAGATTTCGCGTTCCGCCTCGATCAAATTGCCCGGAACATCGGCACGGCCGACATAGAGCGGATGTGCAGCGGCGATGTGCAGTGTGATGTCTTTCACGAACTCCCGGAAATTCTCGTTTCTCGCCACGAAATCAGTCTCGCAATTCACCTCTACGAGTACTCCAACCTTGCCCTGCAAATGAATGTACGAAGCGACAATTCCCTCCTTTGTCGCACGCGTAGCCTTTTTCGCGGCGGTCGCGATGCCTTTCGTGCGCAGGATCGTTTCGGCCTTGTCCAGGTCGCCGGCGCTCTCGACTAGAGCGCGCTTGCAATCCATGAATCCGGCATTGGTTTTTTCGCGGAGTTGCTTGACCAGCTTTGGATCGATGTCGGTTGTTGCGTTCATTAGGTTCTTAAAATCGTTGAAGCGTCAAAGAGTTGAACCACCGAAGCGGCTGGCGTCAGGCCGATACGCCTGCCATCTCCACCTGTTCGCGAACGCGAGCCTCGCTGCTGGCCGAAACAATCGCATCGACCAGCTTTTGTAAAATCACCCGGATCGCGCGGATGGCATCATCGTTCCCCGCAATCGGATAATCGATGAGTTCAGGATCGGCGTTGGTATCCACGATGGCGACCACTGGGATCCCGAGGCGACGCGCCTCCTTGACGGCGTTTTCCTCTCGTAGCGTGTCGATTATCACGAGCACATCGGGCAGTTGTGACATCTCGAGAATCCCCTCGAGGTTGCGCCTGAGTTTTGCAGCCTCACGATTCAGCGCAGCCAATTCTTGTTTGCCCATTTTCTTGTATTCCGGCGACTGCTCGATCTGCTCGATGTATTTCAATCGGCCGATGCTCTTGCGGATCGTAGTAAGATTGGTCAGCGTGCCGCCCAGCCAGCGTTGGTTCACGTAAAATTGCCCGCACGCCAACGCGGCTTCTTTTATTGCTTCCTGCGCCTGTTTTTTGCAGCCGACAAACAAAATCCGGCCGCCGCGACGCGCAACCTCCTGGAGGAAATCGGTTGCTCGCCGGAGCTGCCTCACCGTTTCATCAAGATTGATGATGTAAATCTGATTACGTTGCTCAAAGATGAACGGCTTCATCTTTGGATTCCAACGCTTCGTCTGATGTCCAAAATGAACACCAGCTTCCAATAATTCAGGTACTAATTCTGTGGTATCTGCCATAAGAGAAATTCCCGATGGCGGGAGCTTTCAGAGCGGGGCGTGAAGATGCTATAGCCCGCGTCAGTGCGCAACTTGAAATTCAGCTCTGCTACTGCCCCCTTTAACTGCTGCGTTGGGAGCGGTGATAACGGGACTTTGGATGTCCATCCTGGACGCCTGCAGGCGCAAAGCGCGATTTCGTTGTGGATTGAACCGTAGGGCGTGTCTTCCTTCCTAGAAGGATGTGGATCAGCAACAGAATTGGCAAAACCAAGCCTATTGCGAGATGAATCCAACTCGTCCAGGCGCGTAGTCTTTCGCCGCCCGCGTAATACAGGCCATAGCCAGTGATGGTCAAAACGGCGAAAGCACTCAGGAAAACCGATCCGTTTGCTCGGTTGCGGCGCGCGCGCCATGCGAATCGCACATGCACGTTCAAGAGCATCCCGATCAGAACTAAAACTGCCATCGCCGCACCGCCATGAACTTTCATCGCCCACGCTTTCGCGTTCATCTCAAAATCGCCAGGCGACGCCACAAAATAATTCCAATACGCCCACGCCACGCCGCTCAAAAAAACCAGTGCCAACACGGCGTAGAGAAAATATCTCTGCAGGCGCTTCAATCGAATCGAGTCCGGTCGCGGGTGTCGCATGATGAGCGAAACATCCATAATGGCGCACCATCGCGCTCAAGCAACAACGCGTCGGCATGATATCGGGCGAGCAAGGGCCGGGATTTCTCCCGCAGGATGAACACAATTTTGGTCAAAGCATCAGCGGTCATGCAAGCAGACGCCGCTACGCTCACGCTGATTAAATTGCGCGAAGATCGGCATGTGCGCCCGTTGAGCAGTGAGCTGACGACCGCTCTCCCACACCTTTTCTGAGCGAAATAAATTCCGGACGTCGCCAGGGCACGCTCACGTAGCTTGATCGCGCTTGTCGGCCGCATTGGCTCGTCAGGACGCCGCAAATGGACGAGTTCCCATTTCAATCCAAAAACGCGCAGGTCGCCACCGGCATTCACAACTCCCGACGGAACCCCCGCGCGTCTTAAAGCTTCGACCGCGCGATCGACCGCAAAACCCTTGGCAATGCCGCCGAGATCGACAATGACGCGCTGTCGAAATCGAACCGTGCAATTTTTTTCGAGAACAATGTCGCGCCAGTTCCCCTCGCTTACATCCCGGTATCGTCGCGGAAGATAGTTCCATTGTATCAATTTCCGCGCGACCGTGATGTCGAAAAGGCCGTCAGTTTCTTGCGACAATTTTCGTGCTGCCCGCAAGACCCGCCATGTCCAGGGGGCGACTTTCACTTTGCGCCGAAATGCTTCACGATTGATCCGAGAAATATCGCTGGCCGGATGGTGAAAACTCATTTGTCGATCCACCCTGGCAATGGCATCGAACGCGCAATCGATAGCGCCATGCAACTTTGCTTCGGCACAGCCTCGAGCTGTGATCTCAACAAATGTGCCGAGGGAGGGACGGGCTCGCCGCACTCTATTTGAGGCAGACCTCATAAGTCGCGAGGACGCGTCGTACGCCTTCGGTCACGTGCCGGCAGGAAAGGGTTGCGCCACTGATATTGTTGATGCCCTCGTTGAGAGCGAACCGCGAGCGCGGTCCTTTGCCGACGAACTGCTTTCGCCAATCAGGATTGCGAATTTCGCCTCCATAACTTTCTCGGTAATTCAGAATTTCGATTTGCTTAACCTTTCCGTCCGGCGAAAGCGCAACGGCATAATCAATGACCAGATGTTTGCCGATGACATAATCGACGATGAAGAAGCCCTGTAACTTCCCGCTTTGCGTCGCCCGCCAAATTTCCTGGGCACGAAGCAACTCCTTTTGCCCGCTGGCCGATTCGATCGCCTGAATTTGCGCGGGCGTGAATTTCACGTGTGCTGCGGTGAAGCGATCGGAATCGGGGAAGCACAGTTTTTGGGCGGCCGGAATCGTTAGATATTGCACCGCGTAGCAAGGTAGCGGCACCGTGACGCTGATCGCGGCGGGCAAAATCCAGCGCGGAAGTTGGTCCATATCGGAAAGGATTCGAACGCGATTCTAGAAAAAGAAACCAACCGCGCCCAGTAGGTGGTCCGCGCGGGGCGAGTCCGGCGCATTGTCGAGCGCGAATTGGTAGTCGATTTTCAAGACAACTTGTGGCGTGGGGAAAAGAGCGAGGCCAAAGCTGTGAAATTGACGCTGACCCTGACCGGTTGGCAAGTTCTCATCGGTTCCGGCAAATCCGCCTGTCTGTAGATTTTCGTAAGTATAGCGATAGAACGGCACGAGCTCCCAACCATTGCGGAATCGGTCGGCTAGATCGATGTGATATGCTGCTTCGAGCGAAAAACCCCACATGTTACGGCCAACATTATTTTCTGAATCACCATCGTTGTTCGCACGGAGATTGCGGGGCGTGCCGATGATCACGTCAACCACTTCACCACGAAACTCGAAACCGGTTCTCGGCACACGGTAACGCACCTCGGTATCGAGCATCGTCACGCTGTCATGGCCTAACGAATTCCCGTCATCGCCATACGCACCGCGCGGCGTGACGTTCGGGGTAAAGAAAACGCTCGAACTTCCACTTAAGCCGGGGACAAACGGCGGCGTGTAACTCAGACGCAGCGCAAAGCCAGGCGCATTCTTGGTTTGATTGAAGTCGCCGATCGGCGTGCGAGCGAGACCGAGCGCTTCGGTTCCGGTAATTCCGGCATCGTAAGGCGAGCCATCATCAGGGACGCCGCCGTTTTGACCGATATCTTCCAATCCTGTGTTGATCTGGAATTGATAGTTAAAATTATCGACGATTTTTCCGTAGATGCTGGTGCTGCCTTCGAACCACGTTGTAGGGATCAATGCATTGTCTAACTCCGGCCGTTGCACGCTATAGAACTGGGTCGGCTCGTGAAAAAGGTTGATGAAGCCAAAAGGCACGACATCGACACCGGGCGCGCGCCAGTTGAAGTGATCGTTGAATTTGAAATCGACATAAGCCTGTTCAACATCCACTGAGCCGGTCAGTTTATCGTCGACATCTTCCGCTATCCCGCCATGTTCGAATTCCAGCTCTGCGTTAAAAATGATCCAGTCGGTTACCTGCAAAGTCGGCAGTAACACAATGCGTCCCGCGTCAAATCCGTCCTTCCATCCGCCCGGCGCTTCCTGGCCGCCGAATTTCAGTTCGCCATAAGCGCCGATGCTCAAAACAGCGTGACTGCGATAGCCAAGTCCAAAAAGGGGCTGGCTCGATGAGGAAGTGATCTCTCCGCCGGTCGCGACCGCGCTGGTCTCGGCCGAAATCAGCGTCGCCTTGTCGGACGATCTTTTTGTGCTGGAAGCCGCCGCCGTTTTTTCGCTTCGGACGTCGCCATTTTCATAACGCTCAAGGCGCTTTTCGAGCGAAGCGACTTTCGCTTCAAGCGCTTTCATTTCTTTGAGCAATTCCGCGTTAGTATCTGTTTGCTGATCGGACGATTCAGCAAGGGACAAATTGACGACTGCAAGGATTGCGCAACAAAGGGTGAGCAATAGCTTCATTGCTCGAAGCCTAACGGAACAAAACAAAGCCCGCTGCCGGAGCGTTGCTAATTTTTAGCGATCAATTGCAGCTGCAATCGAGAGCGTTTTGCGTGGCGACATTCTTTGCCGCTTAGCGCGCGAGAAATCCAACAAAGATCGGAAACATGGTTCAGATAGAAGGGCCGGATTTGTATCCATTGCCGCAGCCACGCGACGTTCAGCTCGGCTGCACATCGTGCGGGCGAGATCGAGAGCGGCGACTGGCGGGTTCGGTGGCCAAACCGAATTAATGTGGCAATGGCGGGGTATTTCGCGCAGCCGGTGGAGTCATTTTCGGTGCACCCAGCAGCGAAGGAAGTGTAGGAGCCGGTTTAGCGTCCAGTAGCTCTATGTCCAAAATCAGAGTCGCATTAGGACCGATCTCCCCCATGGAGTGTTCGCCATATGCAAGATTCGATGGAACGAACAACTGATATTTTGATCCGACTTTCATCAACTGAAGCGCTTCCGTCCATCCTTTCATATTGCCGAAGGATGGATGGGTGGTTGGTCGCCCGGCCTTGTATGCGTCGAACTCAGTGCCGTCAATCGAGCTGACGTGATAATTCACCGTCACCCTATCATTGGGGTTGACTTGCGGTCCTGTCCCCTCTTTCTCAACTTTATATTGCAAGCCGCTAGCCGTTGTTTTTACCCCCGGTTTGCTTTTGTTTTCCTCGAGAAACTTTGCGCCGTCTGTTTTGTTTTTCTCTCCCAATTCCTTCTGTCTTTGTGCCATGTCTTTTTGAAGTTGCGCTGTGACATCCTTGACTTGGTCGTCGCTCAGTGTGATGGCGTCTTTTATGCCGGCAGCGACCTTGTCAGGGTTAAGGTCGCCCTTCTTTTCCCTTAAACTCGATCCGAACTGCATGCCAATGCTGTAGCTGTACCTGTCCTTCCAGTCTTTCAGTTGTGGT
>DASXHS010000183.1:0-7150 GCA_036488345.1 Candidatus Udaeobacter sp. | reverse complement strand
AAAAATCTCTGGTGAAACAAAATAGCGTTGCGGCAGCGTCTTCGCGTCGGCGTGAACAGCAGCCGCTTTGCGAAATGCTGGCGTGAGTTTCGTTTGCATCTATTCCGTGTTGCAACGCTCGCATGTCCCAAGCGCGGCCGTCAATTTCTGCTTGATCACAATTGACCTTCGACTTCCGCTTTAGTAACTGGAATGTAATTCTTTCTTGGGTGCCGCGATTGCGCCGGTTCCTTTGGCCAGCGTCACTGCGTTGACCAGGTCCGTGTTTCGGTCGATCGCACGTATCCACGGAGTCTCTCCGACTTTAGCGCCCTGACAGCAAGCAACTATCCGCGGATCATTCATAAAATCACGTCCGGCGAACAAGGCCGCGTAGTAAAGATCCGGTCCGGCAATTTCCAGGACGCGCGACGCGCGTGCGAGGTCGGCAAGCGCGCGCAAGTCATCACCCATACAGCGCGCCGCTGTAACTCCGGAGAAGAGATCGCGGCGCATCATCGCCTCGGCAAACTTCCGGTTCGGTGGCGTTGCCAAATGCTCATGCGAATTGATGAAGCCGGGCAACGCGTATTGATCTTTGACGTCGACGATCTCCGCGCCGGTCGGAACTTCCAACTGAGCCGCAGGCACGACAGCTTCGATGCGTTCGCGGCGCACGACGATGGCCATGTTAGGCCGAAGTCGGCCGCCAGTGCCGTCGATTATTGCCGTGCCCGGAATATACGACGATTTAATCCTTCGTCGGAAGTTGCGGCGACGGTGAAGGAGCGGCCGCTGAAGAATTCGCAGTTGTCGGTCCTGGGGCGCCGAAAAACGCCACCGCGGGGAGGACAAAAAGCGCTGTAACGAAAACGGGAAAGCCGATTCATGTGCCTGCGACCAGTAGCAAGACGATGATGATCAAAGCGAGCAGGAGACTGCAAACAATTTGGTCTTGCAGTTGCGTACGGCCATCGAGCAAACTCCGAGAGTGACGCTTCCGCGTCAATCTGGGGAGCGCACGCGGCCTCACGTGCTGGTCTCGCGCCCCTCGCCGAGACAAACTTTCAACAGTTCGATCAGAAGTAAGCGTAGAAGCACGCCGCGCCTTTTCGCGTCAATTAAACAGGAAAATGAACGAGAGGGGGCGCCAATGCTCATTCCAAGTTCGCGATAGCGAGGACGCTATCGCCAGCACGCGAGCCGCGTGCGCTCCCCTACGCCAGCACCGCCTGGTGAAATTCGTACCAATCGTCAAGATTGTTCAAATTCACCGCGTCTTTTGGCGAAGAAGCGTCATCCGCAATTTTGCAGGCCCCCAGAATCTTCGTGCGCGTTTCGTCGTCATGATTGTAGCCGCGCACTGCCGCGTTGTGCTTTTCGATGGCTTCTCGATTTAGTGACTTCGAATTCTGTTTCACCCACGCCTCGAATTGCGGATACGTCGGCTTGTTTTTCCTGATGTACTCTCGCACTGCCTGTTCCTCGACTCCGAGTGCGGCGAGTGTCATCGCGTCGTAACCGTGGCCGATGCCGGGATAACCGGAAGCAAGTTTACCTGCTTCTTCCAGCGAGACCTTCTGCCAGAGACGCGGAAGATGAAGAACGCCAAGTGGACCGGCGATGCCAGAACTAATTAATGGAACATACGTTTCAGCCATAGTACCAATTTCGGTAATCCCGGCGCGAACGGAATGCAAGTGGCCGTCACGAGAAACGTGTGCTCGGCTACAAGCATTGTCACAATGTATTCTGAGCGAAGCGAAGAATCTCAGATCAATTGTGGATACGGGAAGAATGGAAATGACGAGAGATGTTTCGCTTCGCTCAACATGACAGCCATTTGTTAGGCAATGCGCAGTAACTATTCACTTCCAATGTCCGGCTTGGGCAGCGGAGATGAAATTTCAACCTGAGTGATCTTGCTGTCCGGCTCGCGGCTGGCCTCGAGCTCCACTTCTTGCCTGGGATCGGTTCGCGTGCTGAGAAACAGGATCCTCGTAACCTTGCCGTTAACACTCATCTTATTAAGACTCTGATTGAGATTGTTCGCTGTGGTTGCAGCCGCTTGCCAGCTTTCCGCTATTTTCTCCGGAGTAAGCGACGAGGTGCCGGTCTGAACGATTTTCACTTCCTCGTCGACCACCTTTTTTGCCGGCGTACCTGCGGGTTTGAACTCGGGTGTGACCGGCATCCAATCGGGGAACGCGACCGGACCCGGCGCATCGAGCTGTTTCTTTAGCGCAGCCTGTAATTTTTCCTTCTCGTCCTTTTCCTCCTGCTCTTGTTGCGCCGCTTCCTGTTTTGCCATCGCTTCCATCTCGGCAAGTTTTTTCCGGGCATCCGGCGAATCGGAGCTCTTTTGCATTTCCTGCGCCTGTTTCAGCAACTGCCGAAGATCAGGATCGTTCATAGGATTCTCCTCTGCACGGATAGACGCGGCGAACAGGAGCCAGACGACGAGGACAGAAGTTGGCAAATATTTAAAATTCATGCGGCGAGGTTAATCGGTCTGGCTGATTTTCTGCAACGGATTTCCGTCCGCAGCTGGCTCAGGTTGCGAACAACCAAAGCATCGTTGCAACCAAGATTGCTGCGATTAGGAACAGGCTCGCATACACCAACGAATCTTGGATCTGCGCTCGCTTCGCCGCTTTTGCGTAAGGCATCCTCGTGAACGTGACCATTGTGTAGAGCGGCAGATATATTCCGGGCAGAGCAGCTTCCAAGGCGTGATCCAGTTTCTTTTTCGCGCGAAATGTTTTTGACGCAGTCTTATCTCGCATCTCGGTGAAATTTTCGATCGCAAGATCGGCAAGCGCATCGGCGTTTTCTTTTCGGCGACGAAAATATTCTGCGAATGCGCGCTCACGGTTCTCGGGAAATTCTTCAAGACACGCGTCCAGCACGAAGCAATCTTCGAAGGCAGCATTCATCCCCTGGCCATAAAATGGTACGACCGCGTGCGCGGCGTCGCCCACGAGGCAAGCCTTCTCTCGATAAAACCACGGCGCGCAGCGAATGGTCACGAGTGAGCCCGTTGGATTATCCCGAAAATCGTCGAGCAAACCTGGCATCAGTGGCACGGCATCGGGAAACTCTTCGTCGAAAAAACGGCGCACATCGTCATCGGTCTTCGTCGTGGCGAAACTGCGGGGTCCTTCGAACTCCCAAAATAGTGTGCAGGTGAATGACCCGTCTGGATTAGGCAGGGCGATCATCATGAAACTTTTCCGTGGCCAGATGTGAAGCGCGTTCTTTTCCATTCGCCATGAACCATCCGGCCCGGGCGGAATGGTTAATTCCTTGTAGCCGTGAGCGAGATAACTTTCGTCGTATTCAAATTTGGCGATCTCGATCTGCATTGAATTGCGTACTGCGGAGAAAGCGCCATCGACGCCGATCACTGCGTCGCCCTGTGCGGTTACCGCGCCGTTTTCCGTTTCCAAATGAGCAAGCGCGGAGTCGATATCGACTCCGGTGCATTTGTGATTGAAATGCACGCGGACGTTTGGATAGCGCTGTGCCGCTTCGATAACTGTGGTGTTGAGCGCTGCGCGTCCGATCGAATTAATACATTTTTTTGGATCGACATCGTACGGGCTAAAATGCAGGTCGCCGGATCTATCGTGAATCATCCGACCGCGCATCGGAATCGCGTGTTGCAATGCTTCTTCGGCGATCCCGATCTGTTCCAGCGCGTGAATCCCGCGTGTCGAAATCGCCAGATTGATCGAGCGCCCGCCGACGATGTTCCCTTCGCGGGGATCAGCGCGCCGCTCGTAAAGATCCACTTCGTACCCGCGGCGCCCCAGATATGCTGCGAGCAAACCCCCTGACAATCCGCTGCCGATTAGAACAGATTTTGCCACTCCCAAAGAATCTACGAATCAGGAAAGCAGGAAAGCAGGAAAAGCCGACCGGCCCGACGCCGATTCATTTCACAACGTCTGGCACAGATGCCCTACAGTTCCTTGAAAGCGTCGCCCAGATGATCGAGAACATCGCGCGGCAACAGCGATTGCTCGCTCTGGTTGCCGTTGAAGATTGCCATCTCCGCTGCGCGACCGCATAGCCATGCGCCGACTCGCGCAGCATCGTAAGGCGACAGGCCTTGTCCCAGAAGACCGGCGCACACTCCAGTGAGAACATCACCCATACCGCCGGTGGCCATGCCGGGATCACCGGTCGTGTTGTAGCTCAACGGTCGACCGCGTTCAGCGACGATGGTGCGACTGCCTTTGAGCAAAAGTGTGACCGGAAAGCGACCACAGAATTTCGTCGCCGTTTTGCCGCGCGATTGTTGGTCATCGGGGAAAAGCCGTTTCATTTCGCCGGGATGCGGGGTCAGCAACCGTTTGCCTTTGCAACGCAGGAGCACCGAAATCTTCTCAGACACGATGTTCAGCCCATCGGCGTCGAGCACCATGGGTTGCTTCACTTTTTCAACGAACTCAAGGATCTCAGCTGCACGCGATCTCCCAAGACCCGGACCCACGGCCCACACGTCAATTTTCTCCTTCAGCAACTGACGATACGACGCGACTGGCTTTACCATTGCTTCCATGAACGCCGCACCGGCTACGATTTCATAGATTTCTTCGGGAACAAAAACTTCTACCAATCCAGCGCCGGCCCTGAGCGCACCTTGTGAAGCCATCAGCGCCGCGCCGACGAATCCTTTGGAGCCGGCTACCACGCCGACGCGGCCAAATTGATTCTTGTAGGAGTTATATTTGCGTCTCGGCAGCAAAGCCCGAAAAGCGGTCGGACTGGCAATGATTTCTTTCGGTTTCGTTTTCGGCGGCCGCAATTCGTCGAGTGGAACAACTTCGATGCGGCCCACATAATTCAGCGCACCGTCAGCGACGAGACCCGGCTTCGCGTAACCAATGGTAACGGTAAAATCGGCAACCACGCAGTCGCGATCTGCCTTGCCTGAATCGGTGTCGAGACCGGTTGGAAGATCTACCGCAAAGACGTAGGCGCCGTTTGTTGTCCGCAGTTGATTGATAGCGCGACAGGCGGCGCGGATCGGCTCGCGGAGCGGTGGTTTCGCACCAACGCCGAGCAAACCATCCAGAATGACAAGCGGAGCGGCAACGTCCGAACACGCTTCTGTGGCCGTCGAATTCTGCGTGGTGGCTATCTGGTCTGTGGCACCCGGCGAGAGTTCGTCAAATGTGGCGACTAAATTTTTATTCGCCGTTTTCGATGGCACAGCGTCCAGAATCTCCGGCAATCTTCGGCACAGATCTGCGAGCTTCTTTCGCGTCAGATCACTGCAATCATCTTCTTTGAAAGCGAGACGCACTTCGATTTTCCATCCGCGCCGCTCTAAACACTGCGCCGCAAATAGCGCGTCTCCCGCGTTATGTCCTTTCCCGGGAAACACGATGCATCGACCGGGTTCCTGAAAAAATTTCGTCACCGTCTGAGCGACACCGGCGCCTGCCTTGTTCATTAGTGCTTCGACTTGCACGCCATTGGCAAACGCAGCGTGTTCAGCGGCGCGCATCTGCGCCGACGTCAAAATTGGCAGGTCCAATCAACCCTCCCGATCGGATGACGCCACACGCGCTTCGATCTCGGCCGGTTTCGATGAAGTCTTCTTTTTATGTCGACTGGTTTTCCTCGCCGAACGCTTCGAGCGGCTCTTTTTGGATTGGGTGACCTTGGTTTGGTCCATGTACGGTTGCAGCGGAATACTTTCGTCTGTCGCGACTCGGGTCGTACTAAAGGAACTCGCGACGGAACCGCGGCTCCTGACTCCGGCTGCAATCTCTTCGGCAAGCTTTTGACGATAAGAGGCATTCTGAGCGTACCCCGCCTCGGTCGGGTTAGTGAGAAAACCGCACTCAACGAGCACGGCCGGTATGCTTGTCTTTCGTAAGACGAAGTAGCCACGGCGACGCACGCCGCGGCTCGGTGACGGCGCACCTCCGACAACGTAATGATGGATCGCCGACGCGAGGGCCAAGCTGTCGCGACTGTAAAAGTATGTTTCTATGCCGCTTGCTCCACCTCGTGTCGCTGAATTGAAGTGGATGGATACAAAAATGGCATTGCGGTTGGAGTTGGCAATTGCGGTCCGTGTTCCCAACGGAACGAAGACGTCGCTGTCCCTGGTCATCACAACCCGATAACCGCTGGCTGCGAGGACACTTTTAAGTCGCTGCGCGACGTCGAGTGTCATGTCTTTCTCTGAAACCCTCTGGCCTGGAATCCCTCCGCGATCAAAACCACCGTGTCCTGCATCGATCACAACAGTTGTGGGTGAACTGTCGCCCCCCGACGCTGCGTACGAGCTACATGCCAGAAGTATCGTCAGCAGCCCTGCGCCTAAAAAAATTCGGCAAAGATTTCTGCGCATCACCGGTTGTTTGTGGGCGCGCCGGGCGGGCGCGCCGAAAGTTTTGGTGCCTTGCTACCTGAACTTTTCGCAGGCGCATCGGCGATGCCGCCCTGGACGGCTATTTCGCCATTACCTGAATGAACAAGGCGGGGCCGCGTTTTGGTCTCCATGAATGAAGAGTGCGTCAACAATTGACCGTCGAGCCCAACGCGGGCATACGACCATGCGCGCGGAGCCGCGCAATGCAAAACATGCAATTGATTCGCGCGATCGATTTCCGCCTGCGGCTGCTCGAAAGAGATGGTGCGGCCTAACGAGTAAGTGGCATAAACGACGCCCGTGTCCTTGTCCTGTACACGAACGTACAAAGAAGTGTGGTCTGGAAAACGATTGGTCATGAGCGAATAAGTGCGCACATCGCCGCCCGCGCCTCCTGGAACTCCCACGGTTTGCTGCCAGATCGGCCGCGCGTCCGTGACTTCGAAGACCCGAGTACCGGAGTAAAAGAATTTTCCCAGGTCCGCGAAGTAAATGTTCGTGCGGACATGATAGGCGCCGAATTCGTTTACGGGATACAGCGGCGTGAGATCGATTTGGCGCGTGACTCTCTGGCCGGCTTGGATTTTCAGCGGCCCCTCTCGATTTGCTCCGCCGAGCGGCGCAATTGGCTGTTCCTCACTGCCCGTGATCTCGAAGCCCAACCAGGATTGTCCTTCCGCGTCGTGAAGTTCAATGTCGCGTCCGGCCAGATTCGTGATCGCAACTGTCGCCACCACCGGTTCGTAAGCGATGTATTGCAATCGCTGGAATTTCAGG
>DASXHS010000155.1:0-16034 GCA_036488345.1 Candidatus Udaeobacter sp. | reverse complement strand
TCAACTGGATAGAGCATCTGACTACGGATCAGAAGGTTAGTGGTTCGAATCCTCTCGGGCGCGCTTTTCTCTTACCTCTTGCTCGTGATCGATCGAACCAGATCACTGAAAATACGGCCGAATCTGCGCGTATTTTTTGTCGCCGATCCCGCTAATTTTTTTCAAATCGTCAGCACTGCGAAATGGTCGCGCTGCGATAATGCGCGCCGCCATTACATGCCCAATTCCGGGCACTGTTGTTAACTCTTTTTCTGTCGCAGTGTTGATATCGATGTTCCCGAGCTGCGTTTTCGCCTTCGCATGGTTCTTTACCTCATCTGGACTGCTAGCGGCAGTCAAAGAACTTGATGTCCGCGCCACAGGAATCGAACGCGAAACCTCAGGCGACGACCCCGACTGCGGAACCATCCCATTCGATTGTTGTCCGGCCATGCTCCATCCTCCGACTCTTTGTCGCTTCGCTTCATTCTCCAGTTTTGCGAGTTTTTCGCGTTCGTCGGTAGAGGTTGAGCCTCCCGGCGCGGTTGCGGTTGTCCCGTGAATTCTCGCGAGTCCGTTGGCGACCAATTGTTCAGCGAGATCGCCTTCTTTGGTTCGCACAAATCCATAGATGCGTTGGACCTTGCTTCGTCCTAATTCTCCCGCCAATCGTGTGACGACGCTGAACGGTCCGGACAGTCTAGCGTCGACGAATCCTTTCGCGTCTAGACCGATTTCAATGACCTGGGCACGCTGACCCCAAAATATTCGGACTGCTCGATCAGACGCGCCGCACTGATGCCCGCCGTTTCCGGCGCATCAACAAAGTAAAGTCGGACGAGATATTCGGTGTCATTCGCTCGAACGTGGAAACTGTCGCCGTCGTTCGCCTCGTTCGGGATGAGGTGACAGTTCTCGAGCGTAATCCAATCCTTCTCTTTTCCCTTTGCGTCGCCCGGGTCGAGTGCGGCTAACCAGATCGCAGTGCAGGCGATCGAAACGAAAGGCAATGAAAGCTTGCTAATCACCTTGGAATCTCGAAATCGCTCATGCTTTAAACATCTCGTAATGCGTTCGCGCGAGTTGCCTGGCTATTTACTAATCTCCCTAACCGGGATGTTCCCACGGTATTTTGAGCCGTCCGAAATGCACCGCATATGCGGCGATCAGCCCGCCTAAAACGCTGCCGGCGATCACGTCGCTGACAAAATGATAATTCATCGCCACGAGACTCAGAAGCATAGGAACAGAAAGAATGATCGCTATGAATCGAGTATCGGGCATGGCGATCATCCATACTCCGGCGAATGCCAGAATTCGGCAGGCATGACCTGACGGAAAACTGCCGACGTCGTCGCCTCGCTGAAAGGGATGAAACCCGTATGTTCCTGTGCCGATGAGCGAGGGATTATCATGCGTCCAGGTCTCCGGCCAATAGCGGCCGAAAACGTCGCCTAACGAGATGCGGAAATCGTCAGCAACGATCACGCTGATACAGGCGACGAGCAGCACCTTCTGCCATGGCAAAAATGGTCCCCACGCCCGCCTAACGACCAGGATTGTCACCATCAGAGCCGACCAGTTCTGCACTTCCGGCGGCGGGTACGTGAGCCAGCGAAAGACTTCGATGCTGTTGATGTGATGGTTGTAGACAAAAAAGGCTACGCTGCGATCAACCCAGAAGTAACAGATCACCACTGCGAGGATGCACGAGACCATTACGATCAAGCTGCGTCGAAGGAGATCGCGATACTCCTCGTTGACAGTCATTCTGGCGGCACTTCAAATTGGCTCATCAGTTTGAAGGTCTCGTAGCGCTTTGTGATTTCCTCCATCGAGAGATTGCGCAAACGCTCCAGACTGAATGCTTCCACGCAGAAACTGGCCAGGACGCTTCCGAAGATCATCGCCTTGCGGAGATCATTGAAGTGCACCGTTTTTACCGTGCCCGCAAGATAGCCGGCCATGCCGCCGGCGAACGTGTCCCCTGCCCCCGTTGGATCGTGAATGTCTTCGAGTGGATATGCGCCACAACTGAAGAAGCGATCGCCTTCGCCGAAGAGCAGCGCGCCGTGCTCACCTTTCTTAATGGCAACATGGGCAGGCCCCATTTTCTGAATACGCCGTCCGGCCTTGATGAGGCCCGTTTCCTTGGTCATTTCGCGCGCTTCGCTGTCGTTCAGGATCAAAAGATCAACGCGCCGAAGCAGCGCATCGAGATCCGACCGCGCTGTCTCAATCCAAAGGTCCATGGTGTCGGCCACAACGAAACGCGGACGCTCCATTTGCTCGAGCACGTGTGTTTGCAGGGACGGCGCGATATTGGCCAGCAGGACGAAATCCGTCTGCCGGTACGTCTCCGGCAACTCCGGCTTGAAATCCTGGAACACGTTGAGATCGATCGAACGCGTCTCGCGCGTATTCAGGTCCCACGAATATTCGCCTGACCACCGGAACGTTTTTCCATTCACTCGTTGCACGCCTTCGGTATCAATCTTGCGCGATCTCCAAAAATCGAATTCCGATTTCGGAAAATCATTGCCGACGATGCCGACGAGCCGAACCGGCGAAAAGAAACTTGCCGCAAGTGCGGCGTATGAAGCCGAGCCGCCTAACAACTCCGAGTGTTCCTCCACCGGAGTCTTAACCGCGTCGATTGCAATAGATCCAACAATGAGGACAGACATGATTAGAATGACGAATGGTTTCGTCCCGTTGAATCGTTGAATCGCTGAGTCGTAATCCGATGTGACGAGCTAACCATGTAACGAATTACGGTGATCTTATGCTCATTCACGCCAGCATATCTGTGACGCAGCGTGCGTAATCAACAACGTTGTGTGCTTTGAGTAGCGCCGAAACCATAACAACGCGCTTTGCACCGGCGTCAAGCACGCTCTGTAGCGTGTCGATATTGATGCCACCGATACAGAAAATCGGCAGGTTCACTTCTTCATGAACGCGTTTGATGTTTTCAAGACCAATCGGCGCGTAATCAGGTTTTGTCGGAGTCGCAAAGATCGGACCGAAGCCGATGTAATCCGCACCTTCGGCTTGCGCGGCGCGCGCTTGTTCCAAGCTATGCGTGGATTTTCCGATCAAAATTTCGCGGCCTGCTTTCTGCCGCGCGATTTCGATGGAATCATCATCCTGGCCAACGTGCACGCCTTCAACCGGGGCCGCGCGGGCAATTTCGGCGTAATCGTTCACGATCACCGGCATGGAAAATTTCGCTGCCAATTCATGTAACTCTGCTGTGAGATCCACGAGTTCGCCCATTGACTTGTTTTTTCCACGGAGCTGAATCAGATCGACGCCACCCTCGATCATTTGCTCCACGACGCGAGCAGCATTGCCTCGTTCCACGTAGCCGAGGTCCATAATCCCGTAGAGACGAGCGTTTGCCAGGTTCGAGTTCACAGCCGCAATTGTAGCCGCCTCGCTGTGTCGAGGCGCTCACCGCACTGCGATCCGCACGGCGACACAGCGCTGTGGCTACAGCGGTTGCTACTCATGCAAACGAAGGGGCCGCGTGCTCAAGTTGAGCTTGCCCGCTGAAACGAGGCGGTCGATCAAACCAGTGTCGTAGTTTCCGTCGCGGAAATCGCCGTTTCGCATCATGGCGGCATGAAACGGCACGGTCGTCTTAATGCCGGTGATGTAGTACTCGTCGAGCGCGCGTCGCATTCGATCGATCGCGTTGATTCGCGTCGAGCCGACGGTAATTATTTTTGCAATCAGCGAATCGTAATATGGCGGTACGGTATAGCCGGTATAAACGTGCGAGTCTATGCGAACGCCGCGGCCACCCGGCGCGTAATAAAAATCGATCCGACCCGGCGTCGCCTGGAAGTTGTTGGCCGCATCTTCGGCATTGATACGGCATTCAATCGCGTGCAGGCGCGGTTCCGCCCGTGCGACACGGGCGATATACGGGGAAAGCGGCTGTCCCGCCGCGATGCGGATCTGCTCCTTGACGAGGTCGCATCCATAAACTTCCTCCGTCACTGTATGCTCCACCTGAATGCGTGTGTTCATTTCCATGAAATAAAAATGCCTGTCCTGATCGACCAGAAATTCAATCGTTCCCGCGTTTTCGTATCCTACTGACTTGGCCAATTTCACGGCAGCATTTCCCATTTTCCTTCGGAGACTTGGCGTCATTACCGCGGATGGGCATTCTTCGATCACCTTTTGGTTACGCCGTTGAATCGAGCAGTCGCGTTCGCCAAGATGAATGATGTGGCCATGGCTATCGGCCATGATTTGAAATTCAATGTGGCGCGGATTTACAATGAGCTTTTCCAGGTACACCTGATCGTTGCCAAATGCCTTCTGCGCCTCATGACGCGCGCTATGGAAGGCGGATTTAAGGCTTGGCTCATTATGCGCGGCGCGCATCCCCCGGCCGCCCCCGCCGGCGGCCGCCTTGATCATCACCGGGTAACCAAGTTTCTTTGCGATTTTCATCGCCTCCTCCTCTGTCTCAACGATTCCGTCGCTGCCGGGCGTTACCGGCACGCCGGTTTTGCGCGCAGCCGCACGAGCAGCGTTCTTATCGCCCATCGATTGCATCGCTCGCGAGGAGGGGCCGATGAACTTGATATTGCAGCTTTCGCAGACTTCCACAAAATGCGGATTCTCAGCGAGGAACCCATAGCCGGGATGAATCGCGTCAACATTCCCGATCTCGGCCGCGCTCATGATCCGATCGATTTTCAGATAACTCTCGAGGCTGGGCGCCGCACCGATGCAGATCGCTTCATCGGCGAGTTGGACGTGGAGCGAATCGACGTCCGCTTCCGAATAGATCGCTAGCGTGCGAACGCCGAGTTCCTTACAGGCGCGAATTACCCGCAGCGCGATTTCTCCGCGATTAGCAATGAGAACTTTCTGGAACATGTGAGACGCGCGATTCGGCGCGCCCGGCGGTCGCGCCCTACCCTCTTTCTGTTAACGCACTCTGAAGAGCGCCTGACCAAATTGCACCGGCTTACCGTTCTCCGCGAGCACTTCGGCAATAACACCGCTGGTTTCGGCCTTAATCTCGTTCATCACTTTCATTGCTTCGATGATGCAAACCACGGTATCTTCGGTGACGGGTTTCCCGACTTCAACAAAAGGGGACGCGTCGGGCGATGCGGCGAGATAAAAGGTACCCACCATCGGCGAAACGATCTCTTTCATTGGAACGCTTTCAGTCGCTTTCGCAGCAGACGGCGGCGGTTCGGCTCCTGTGACCGCGCCTTTAGCCGGAGCATCGGGCGCAGCCTGCGCAGCTGTCGCCGATTGCGAGGCAGAAGCGCCTCTCTGCAGCTTCAGACGAAAGCCTTCCTTTTCGATCTCAAACACGGAGAGATCGTGCTTTTTCATCAAATCGATGATCGCTTTGATTTCTTTGATGTCTTTGGAATCCAAGGTCAGCTCCTAGTTAAGGCTGGGGCGTTTTAGGTAAAACAGTTTTGGTAGCCAGGTCAAGCACGGGAATCAAGGCTTCGATTACTGATTGATCGAACGATAGCCTTTGAACTCAAGCATATTCCCTCGTCCATTATTCTATTACTCCCCTCCTCCACTTCGCAATCGTAGATGAGAATGACGACTACGTCGTGGTCAATAAGCCGCCGTTTCTTCTTATTCATCCCACCAAACCAAACGGCGCACCTACGTTGTGGAAGCAATTACGCGAGCTGCTCGCATTCGAGATCGCAAGCGGCGGACAGGTTTCAATTGTGAATAGGCTCGACCGCGAGACGAGCGGCTTGGTGCTGGTGGCGAAAACTGCGGCAGCGGCACGGGAGTTTGGGCTCTTGATGCAACAACACTCTTTGCGCAAAGAATATCTCGCGATCGTCTGGGGCTGGCCTGAATGGGAACACAAGCTCGTTGACGCTCCGTTAGATCGTCAGGGCAAACACCAAGACTCTGCGATCTGGCTGAAACAAACGATTCACGTCGCGGGCGCACGAGCACAGACGGAATTTTTTGTCGAGCAGCGGTTCACAAGATCGACCTCATCCGGCGATCGCTTTAGCGTCATCCGCTCGATTCCGCGCACCGGACGCACTCATCAAATTCGGGTGCATCTCGCCGCAATAGGACATCCAATCGTAGGCGATAAAATCTATGGCCCGGACGAGCAGTTCTACCTGCGTTTCATCGAAACTGGATGGACTCATGAGCTCGAACAAAGACTCCTGTTGCCACGACATGCTTTGCACTCGGCGAAACTAGCCATCGAAGACGAGCGGGCATGGACAAGCGCGCTCCCTCCTGATCTTGCCGAATTCTGTAGCCGTGATCTCTGACCGACAGTTCCAAGGAGCGGCGGTCTCCAGTCCGCCGTGGGCGATCTGGAGATCGCCCTTCCTTGATTTAAGCGCGAAACGACCGCAGCTAGAGCAATTGCAATCCGATCAAGGGTTCCTATCGTAGCGCGCGAATGAAATACGCTGGTGCATGCGCTGTTTTGTTATTTCCTAGTCTTTGCTTCCGGCTCTTCGCCGGTTCGCCGGAAACCCAGGTGGAACCTGTGCGCAGCGACTTTAATCCCCAGCGATTCGAGTTCGCAATTGAGTCCGGCTATTTGTTAGGCGCGATCAACGCCCCTGCAGGCTACGAAATTGGAGCTGAATTCCTGACCGGTCGGATTCGTTGGGGAGTGGTAGACAGCGACACATGGCTGCGCGGTTACAATCAATTTTACGTGAGCGCAATGGGCGAGCCGATCTTTCGCGGCATTGAGAACTACTATTTCGGATTTGATCTCGGCTTTCGCTACAATTTCGTGCCAAGAGGCAGCCGGTTCGCTCCCTACATTTCCGGCGGAGTAGGCGGAGGCTGGATCGACAGCCACGCGAACATTCCCGGCGCTGAGGGACAGGATTTCACATTCAACATTTTATCGGCCGCAGGTATTTCCTACATGGTGAACGATCATTGGAAACTCGATGTGGGCGCGCTTTACCAGCATCTGTCGAACGGCGGACAAACCGATCCTAATCCGAGCCTCAACTTGTTTGGCCCGCAGGTGGGCGTTACGTACTCGTTTTGACGTTTCTTGTCATGTCGAGCGAAGTCGAGACATCCCGTGGCGAAACTATGCGTATTGCAACGGGATTCTTCGACTCCGCTTTGCTTCGCTCAGAATGACGATGAAGGCGACTGAGGAAAACGTGCTCGTCATCCGGCGCAGCTTGTTCGATGAACTTGGCAGTTTTCACGGCCTGAACTTCAAGCCGCAGAAATATCTCGATGCGTTCCTCTCGCGTGGAAACAATTTCTTCCTTCCGCGCCCGGAAGCTGAGATCAATCCTGCGTACAAACAAATCATTCCTTACGCGCTCATCGCGTTCCAGAACAAAGTCGTTCACTACGTCCGCGGAAAGAAAGCCGGCGAACAGCGCCTGGTGGCGAAAGGATCAATCGGGATCGGCGGTCACATGAACGAAACCGACGAATCGCTTTTCGCCATGGACGAGCAGGCGTATCGCGCAGGTGTGGAACGTGAAGTGAACGAAGAAATCAAAATCGCCGCTCCGTTCGAAGATCGGATCGTTGCGCTTCTAAACGATGATACGACCGAGGTTGGCCGCGTGCATCTTGGCATCGTTCACGTGTTCAAACTGGCTGAGCCGAAGGTGGAAAAGCGCGAAGCGATGATCACCGGCCTTACATTTCTGGCAAAGGACGAATTGTTCGCGCGCCGCGAAACGATGGAGACGTGGTCACAGATATGTCTCGATTCGCTCGACCGGTTGTTGCTGTAGCCGCTTCCGGTTTGGAAGAGCAGCGCTGATGTGGCTTAACCACCAGCGCTGGGCGCAGGTGTAAATGCCGATGGAGCTTGCGGTGCAGACTCACCTGGAGATGCAGGTGGAACTTGCGGTGCAGGCGCAGCTGGAGGCGGAGGTGCAGCCTCGGGTGCAGCAGGTCCAGGCCCGGGCTGCTGCTGTGGGATGAATGTGATCTCGTCAATCTGCCAACGGCCGACCGGATGCGAGATCGTGAGGTCCATATCCGCGTATCTCGCCGGATAATATATCCGCGCATGGAAAGACCCGTGTGGCTCGAAGAATTGTGAATTGAATTCAATCTTGCCCTGAACGTCGACCGGCCGAACGGGGGCCCCGAGCTTCACAATCTCGTTCATGAACTCCTGCTGTGTCGATGCCGGAAAATTCATGCGCGCCTGCGGACTGAGCCGCGAATTAAAAAAATTAATATCGTGCTGGACAGCAATTTTCTGGGCCGCGTCCCTGGCAAACGCTGTTCCTTCCCGGACTGCATTATCTTTGTTGGAATTAAGCCACCACCAAGCGCCACCAAGCAACGCCAGCACGATGATCAGCAGAACAATGATCTGCCCGGATGATTGCCGTTTAGAACTTAATTTGAATTGTTTCATCTTTCGTTTAATAACCGAACCCCATGCTCTTGATTACTTCGCCGTTACGAATGAGCACAGAATGTTTTTGTTTGCCCGTATAAGAGCCAAAACGATTTCGTGCGTTCACAGTGAAATTAACGAGATAACCGGACACAGCTTCGCCGCCCTTGTTCGTATCGGATGGTTTGGGCTCTTCGCTCCACTCAATGCGTGCGCTGTCCGGATCGATCAATTGCGTATTGAGCCACTGCATAATGATCTCCTTATAATAGGTGGGATAAGGCCCGTAGCGCGCGGTGTCGGGTGAGGGCGTTTGGCCATTTGAGCTGGCGACAAAAGTCATTCCGAGCGCGAGTGCGCAAATCAGCGACTCCGACACGAGTGCTTTCATGTTGTTTGTTTACCATCGTCCGCGGCGACTAGTCCAGCCTAATGCGACGGTAACTGTCAAGCCTTAGAGAGCAGAGGGCGTTTTTCATAGCTCAGGCTGCAGTCCCATCCTGCACGCGCAGCTCGATGCGGATTGCGTCGCATAATAACGCTGCTTTGTTTGACAACTCGGCGTGACCGACGTCGTGGCTGGTGCTCGTGAAGAAATTATTGCCTCCAATTGCGATAGTCGCCGCGTTGGTGATCTCATCGATGTCAGTTTTATCTGACGAACCTCCCGCGCAGACTTCAATTCAAAGTGCCACTTCAGACGCGAGTGCGGACAAAAACAGCGGACCCGGTAACGAATCGCCCGCTCTGCAACAGTCCACGTCGCTTGACCCGGCTGTGGCGACACAGGCGTGGTTGGACAGTGTGCCGCTAGACAAGCGTGAAAAATCAGATGCCTACTTCGAGGGAGGCTATTGGTTGATTCTGTGGAATTATCTTGTTGCCGCCGCCATCTCGATTCTCCTGCTGTCCTCGCGGATTTCAGTGCGGCTACGCAATTTGTCCGAAGGACTAACGAGATATAAGACGCTCGAAGTCGCCTATTACAGCGTTGTGTATTTGTTGCTCGTTTATGCCTTGAGCTTTCCGCTCAACGTTTACGAGCACTTCTTTCGCGAGCATCAATATGGGCTCGCGACACAGAATTTCCCGACATGGTTTCGGGAGCAGTTGATTGGTCTTGGTATTACGCTCATCGGCGGCACGATCTTCTTGACCGTGCTGTACGCCGTTTTTCAGCGAGCACCGAAAACGTGGTGGATCTGGGGAACCGGCCTCGCTGTCGCTTCCTCGTTTTTTTTGCTCTTCATTGCGCCGGTATTCATTGAGCCGCTTTTCAACACATATAAACCTCTTACAAAACCTGAAATCAGCGAGCCCATTCTGGCCATGGCGCGAGCGAATGAGATCCCCGTAAAACAAGTGTTCGAGGTGGATGCCTCGCGTCAGACGACGCGGGTAAGTGCAAATGTCTCAGGAATTCTCGGTACGACACGCATTGCGCTGAACGATAATCTGCTCAAGCAGTGCACCATTCCCGAGATCCGCGAAGTGA
The DNA here is from genome assembly GCA_036488345.1 of Candidatus Udaeobacter sp. Taxonomy (GTDB): domain Bacteria; phylum Verrucomicrobiota; class Verrucomicrobiia; order Chthoniobacterales; family UBA10450; genus Udaeobacter. The sequence continues at coordinate 6,171 of DASXHS010000155.1, read as the reverse complement.
TGGCGCACGAGATGGGCCATTACGTTCTAAATCACGGCGCGAAGTTGCTGACCTACCTCGGAATTTCCGTACTCATCGCATTCGGACTCACTCGAATTCTGTTTGATGCAGCCCTCAGGCGCTGGGGCGACAGATGGGGCGTGTGCGGTGTTGCCGATCCAGCCGGTCTCCCGCTGCTGGCGTTGATTTTCTGCACATTGCTTTTTCTTGCCACGCCGCTTTTCAACACCTTGGTACGCGTGACAGAGCGTGAAGCGGACGCTTTTGGCATCAACACCGCGCGTGAGCCCGATGCGATGGCTGAAGTGGCGCTTAAACTTGGCGTGTATCGCAAGCTCAACCCGACGCCCCTCGAGGAATTCATTTTTTACGATCATCCCAGCGGGCGCGCACGGATTCGAATGGCGATGGATTGGAAGGCAGCAAATCTACCTGCGGGGGGAAGTCTGAAATCCGAATCTGCAAACCCGAAACATACTGGACAATAATTCGTCAACCCATCTCGCGCGGATGCTGCGAAGGCGCGGCAGCTGTGGCAGCAGACTTGCCCTTTTGGATCAGCATCAGGTTACGAATATAGATCAGCGAGTTAGGCAGATAGGCGAGGATGCCGACCGGGTCGCGTTTGAAAATGAAGTAGAGGCACATGATCACGCTTCCGAAGATGCTCCAGTACCAAAATGAAACCGGGATTACGCTTTCGCCCTGCCGCTCCGAAGCGATCCACTGCACCAGAAAACGCATCGAAAACGTGGCGTTCCCAATCAGACCGAGAATAACGAGGTAGCTCCAGTCCAGCCCAATGAACCGGTATTCTTTCCCGATCCAGGTGATTGCGATAAGTGCGAGTGTGTTCATAAGAGAGCCTTAATCAATCTGTCATTCTGAGCGAAGTCGAGGAATCTCGTAGGGCCACGTCTAAGCCCTTCACGGGATCGTTCGATTTCACTCAGCATGACGCCAACGAATCAGTTGGCGTCGTTAATTCGACAACTCGCTACCGATGTTGCCTCGATTTCATCCAGCGAGTTTCCAAGCAGGTTGTGGACCGACAGGCGACTTACGCGGAACCCTTCATTCTCGATATGAGCGTATCGGCGATTACAGCCGGGGTTTCCGCTACGGCGATTCCCGCCGCTTCAAGCGCTTCAATTTTTCCCGACGCAGTTCCTTTTCCGCCGGAAACGATCGCGCCTGCGTGACCCATCCGCCGCCCCGGCGGTGCGGTTTTTCCCGCGATGAATGCTGCTACGGGCTTTTTGCAGTTCGCTTTGATCCATTCCGCGGCCTCTTCTTCGGCAGATCCGCCGATTTCGCCGATCAAGATCATCGCATCTGTGCCTGGATCGTCATTGAACAATTTCACGCAGTCGAGGTGCGACAGACCGTGAATCGGATCGCCGCCTATCCCGATGCAGGTTGATTGTCCATAGCCGCGTGATGTTAACTGCCAGACTGCTTCGTAGGTCAGCGTCCCGGAGCGCGAGATTACGCCAATACTGCCGGGCCTATGAATGTAGCCGGGCATAATTCCAATCTTGCATTGCCCGGGTGTGATGATGCCCGGACAATTCGGCCCGATCAGTCGCGACTTCTTTCCACGCAGAACCGCTTTCACGCGCATCATATCCATCACCGGAATTCCTTCCGTAATGCAAACTACCAGCTCGATTCCGGCATCAACTGCTTCAAGGATAGAATCCGCAGCGGCAGGCGCAGGCACGAACACCATCGATGCATTGCATCCGGTTTTTTGTCGCGCTTCCCAAACAGTATCGAAGACAGGCACTTTGCCCTCGAACATTTGGCCGCCCTTCCCCGGCGTGACGCCAGCGACCACGTTCGTGCCGTAATCCATGCACTGCCGGGTGTGAAATGCACCCGCACTGCCCGTAATGCCCTGCACAACGAGTCGCGTGTTCTTATCAACCAAAACAGACATAAAAATCAGGAAAGCAGGAAAAGAGGAAATAATCTGGAAGCCAGGAATACATAAAGAACACAGACAGAGACAGCGGATCTTCCTGTTTTCCTGTTTTCCTGATTCACTCTTCTTGGTTTTCTGGTTTCCAGATTCATTTTTCTTTTCTCTTGTGAATCACGAGCTTGTTTCCGTCGGGGTCGCGAAATTGCGCCATCCAGCAAACAGGCGTCTCGGTTTTTTCCATGTCGAACATCACGCCACGCTCTTTTAGCTTCGTGTAAGCAGCGTCGAAATCGCCGACTTCGAACGCGACGGTGGTTCCATCACGCGAAGGTTTCCACGCTGGGTGACAACCGACTCCGATCGTGATCGGGCCAAGATCGTACTCGACCCACGCGCCATCCATCTGTGTGCGCGTAGGCGTTAATTCCAACGTCTCCTGATAGAATTTTCGCGCGCGTTCCTTGTCAGATACAGCAATGGCAATAAAGGCCACTTCATTCGTAATCATTTGCAGATTCCTTTCTCGTTTTCAGGTTTGAGTTTGTGAATTATAAGCTTGTTTCCATCGGGATCTTGCACCACCGCCATGTAACAACATGGCGTTTCAAAGGGGTCAGCAGCGAACGGTACGCCATGATTTCTCAGCTGCTTAATCGCTTCGTCGAAGTTTTCCACCTCGAGAGCGGCACCTGTCCCTTGCTCCGACGGCTTCCACTGCTCGCCGACGTTCGCAATGGCGAGCGTGTTGTCGCCAACGGTGTATTCGATCCAGTTCCCGCTCATCATTTCGTCAGAGACGGCGAGTCCGAGCACCTCTTCGTAGAACTTCCGCGCACGTTGAACGTCAGTCACTGGAATTCCAACAAACGCGATGTTGTTAACCTTCATGCGTAATCGCTTCGTTGCGCAGCCAGTCGGCTAACAGTCCGATGATTTTGGGATCGAACGGCGCGCGCTTTCCTTTGAACGCGTCAGCCAAACTCAAATAATGCTGAAACGTGTGGCCTGTCTGTGGGATTTCATAAAACGTCGCGAGATCGCCATTGTTGTTCACGTACGAAGCGATCAATTCGGAATCGTCGCGACTCATGATCCAATCGAACGCCCCGCGAAGAACATAAGTGGGAACTTTCAGGCGCGACCAGGCCGCGGCGAGATTCAGTTGTTGTAACTGCTGATAAAAGCGAAGCGGTCGCCCATAAAGATGCGCACGATCCTTCCCCTCGGGCCAAAGATCAGCCAGCTGGGGTCGCTCCTTCAAAATGTCATCGATCGGTCGGCCTTTGATCAGCCACTCGTGATAAAGCGTCGCCGCGTCTTTCATGCGATCGTTGACTTCGCCGGGCGATTTGCCGGTCAATGCGAATCGACGCCGTTCGATCTCGAGCATGTGCTCAAACCAGGTCTTCACCCAGCCGCCGACTGAAATGTAGCCGCGGACTTGCGCTCGTTCTGTCTCTGATTCCGGAATGAGCGGTGCAAACCCTCCTCCATTGCTGACCCCGAGGATGTAAATTTTTTCCGTATCGACGAAATCGTAATTCTTCATCGCGCGGAAAGCCGCACGATAACCGGCGAGCTCCGAATCGAAATCCGTCTCGGAACAAATGCCTTCGCTGTCGCCGACGCCCTGCTTATCCATTCGGAACAGAACGAATTTCGGAAGCTGAGCCAGACCGCGAAAAACGAGGCCGCTCTCGTCCTTCGTGTTGGTCGGCGCTTCAACCGAATCGCAGCTCAACCAACCTGCAACGAAGATGACCGGAAGTTTTCCTTTTGTGTTCCGTGGCCTGGTAATGATTGTGCGCAAACGGTTCCCGTCAGGCGCGGTCACGGAATCATAGATCACGTCGACGTTCGGATAAGTTTCACGAGGCGCTTTGGATTTCCGCGGAAGCTCCTCGCCGCAAAGCGTCGCGGTAACTGTGACAAAGACCATCGTTAAAGCGACGCGAGGACGCACGCGCGCTCCCAAAGCTTTCGCGAAACAGAACAGGTTTTGTGGGCATTTTGCACGCAGTGCCTTTGGAGTGCGATGGGTCCTCGCATCGCTTTCATTGTACAGCGTCATGATTTGGAATTTGCTGCAGCAACGACTTTTTGCGCGGCCTCTGCGAGATCGTCGGCCGCGATCAGCTCGATTCCGCTGTCCTTCAGCAACTGCTTTCCTCGCTCGACATTGGTTCCTTCAAGACGCACAACGAGCGGCACTGACAGTTTGACTGTTTTTGCTGCGTTGATGATGCCTTGCGCAATGATGTCCACCTTCATGATCCCGCCGAAAATGTTGACGAGGATCGCTTTCACATGTTTGTCGGCGATCAGGATTTTGAACGCTTCCGTCACCTGCTCTTCCGTCGCGCCGCCGCCGACATCGAGGAAATTCGCCGGTTCGCCGCCGTAAAACTTGATGATGTCCATGGTAGCCATGGCAAGGCCGGCGCCATTGACGAGGCACGCTATGTCACCGTCGAGTCCAATGTAATTGAGCCCATGTTTTGACGCTTCGACCTCGCGAGGGTCTTCCTCGGCTATGTCGCGCATCGCAGCGATCTCCGGGTGCCGATACAGCGCATTGTCGTCAAAGTTAAACTTGGCATCCAACGCCAGGACTTCGCCTTTGGTGGTAACGACGAGTGGATTGACCTCGACCATCGAGCAGTCGTACGCAATGAAAGTACGATAAAGTCCTTGGAATAATTTTGACGCGTTCTTTAGCTGCGACGATTCAAAACCGAGTTGGCTTGCCAGTTTGCGTGCCTGGTATGGCTGCAGCCCAGCTAATGGGTCAATCGGCTCCCGAATAATCTTCTCGGGCGATTTTGCTGCAACAGCTTCAATTTCGACGCCGCCTTCAGTGCTGGCGACGATTAAAGGCGCAGCGGTCGCGCGATCGAGCAGGACCGCAAAGTATATTTCCCGCGCAATATCGGCCGATTCTGCAATGAGAACCTTGTTCACCAGGCGACCGGCCGGCCCGGTCTGGTGTGTCACCAGAATTTGCTCGAGCATTTTCGCCGCAACATCGCGGACTTCGTCAGGCGTTTTGCGAACGTGCACACCGCCCTCAAATCCGTTTTTGAAACTGCCTTTGCCGCGTCCGCCGGCGTGGATCTGTGCCTTAACAACGATATCGATATCGCCAAGCTCACGCGCGATCTGCTCCGCGTCATCGAGTGTCGTCGCGACTCTGCCGCGCGTTGTAGCCACATCAAATTTCTGCAACAACTCTTTGGCTTGATATTCGTGGATGTTCATCAGGAAACTAACAATCGAACACGTGTGTCACTCTAAGCGGAGCGAAGAATGTATGATCTTTTCTGGATCGGTTGCCCACAAGAATAAACCGAGATGTTTCGCTTCGCTCAACATGACACTAGCTATCTATCGATACCCAGACGGGCAGATTGGAATACCCCGCGCAGCGGGACTCAGCAACGACTTTTCTTTTTCGAATTGGCTTGCGTTGCGGAAATCGAGACGCCTACGGTGGCGGCCATGAAAAGCTCAACGAGAATCTTTACAGGAGCTGGAGTACTCCTACTCACGCTCGCGTTCGGTGTAGTGGCCGCTACGCCCGAGCAGGAAAAGACATTCACCGACAAGTACAAAACGGCGTTGGAAGGCAAGGACACAGCGACCCTCGAATCTTTCCTTTACACACAAGGCTCAGACCCCGGGGCGCTTGAGTTTTACAAAATGATGCAGTCAGGCAGCGCCGGAGAGAAAATTTCAAAGATTGAGCTTGTTAGTCTCACCCCGGACGACGTTAAAAAAGCGACGACGCCGATGGACGGACCAACCGGCAAAGTTTGCCTGAATCTCAAACCAACAAAAAAGCTCGTGATCAAGGTTGAGAACAAGGACGCAAACGGCAGCTCATCCAGCAGCTCCGAAAACTTTGTCGCCGAAAAGGACGGCAAACTCGTGATCCCGGTGCCGGGACCTTGTAAGTAGCGCTGTACGAAACCGGACTAAGGGGAGCGACGTTAGGACGCGCGCGCACTCTCTAGCTTGCGCGTAAGTCGGCAAGCTCGTTAGGATTTTGCACGAAGTGCTTTTGGAGTGCGAGGCGTCTTCGCATCGCTTTCACCTCAGCGCATTTTTTCTAACACAAGCGAGCCAAGGCAGTTTAGCTTGGTTCCTTTTCGAAGAGCGTGCCCACCGTGCGCTGATCCGTCGGTGGTTCGAGCGAGTTAACGAAATTGCGAAAACGTTCGGAGAAGACTTCAGGCCGAAGTTTC
>DASXHS010000150.1:0-18121 GCA_036488345.1 Candidatus Udaeobacter sp. | reverse complement strand
TCGATGAGTCAGCTATTACGCACTGTTTAAATGATGGCTGCCTCTAAGCCAACATCCTCACTGTCTAAGCAACCTCACATCCTTTCCACTGAACGGTATTTGGGCACCTTAGCTGCTGGTCTGGCATGTTTGCCTCTCGCGCGTGAAGCTTATCCCTCACGCACTGACTCCCGTGTTACACCCTGCGGCATTCGGAGTTTGATTGAATTCGATACCCTGGTATGGGCTCTAGTTCATCCAGTGCTCTACCTCCGCAGGTCAGCACACGAGGCTAGCCCTCAAGCTATTTCGGGGAGAACCAGCTATCACGGGGTTTGATTAGTCTTTCGCTCCTACCCACAAGTCATCCCAGAAGTTTTCAACCTTCACGGGTTCGGACCTTCAGTTGCGGTTAAGCAACTTTCATCCTGCTCATGGGTAGATCACCTCCGCTTCGGGTCTACTACCAGCGACTAAGATCGCCCATTTCGGACTCGCTTTCGCTTCGCCTCCATTCCAGAAGAATTTAGGCTTGCCACTGATAGTAACTCGCAGACTCATTAAGCAAAAGGCACGCCATCACCAGCTTGCGCCGGCTTTGACACCTTGTAAGCACATCATTTCAGGTACTATTTCACTCCGCTCGCAGCGGTTCTTTTCACCTTTCCCTCGCGGTACTTGTTCACTATCGGTCGCCAATTAGTATTTAGGCTTACGCCGTGGTCGGCGCAGATTCATACGAAGTTTCACGTGCATCGTATTACTCAGGAAATCCCTAGGCGTGCGCGGGTTTTCGGTTACGGGTCTGTCACCCTCTATGGCGCAGCTTTCCAGAAGCTTCACCTAACCTTTGCACTACCACGTCGGGCTCCTACAACCCCGATCGATAAATCGATCGGTTTGGCCTGTTCCGCTTTCGCTCGCCACTACTGACGGAATCGCATTCGCTTTCTGTTCCTCCGGTTACTGAGATGTTTCACTTCACCGGGTGTCGCGATGTTCCTGCTATGAATTCACAGAAACTCGAGCAAGTATTATCCTGCTCAGGTTACCCCATTCGGAAATCTACGGGTCAAAGCGTGTTTGCCGCTCACCGTAGCTTAACGCAGCTTACCACGTCCTTCATCGCCTATTGGCACCAAGGCATCCATGATGCGCTCTTTGTAGCTTGATCAATCTGTACGGTCTTTCGACCGAGATTCTTTGATAACTGAAACTCTCTCGCCGCCTTGCGGCAGCGACTTGATTTCAGACTCAGCTCTTAAAGTTGTATTTTCTTACTACCCTGTATGTAGATGTCAAAGAACCAGCCGTTCTGTACATTCGAGCCGACAAAAAAACTCAATTTTGATCGCTATGGACCGCGTTTGCTAAAGCAACAGCGATTTAGCGGGACAAAATTGAGCCAATTTGCAGTCCCAAATGTACGTAGAACGCACTCCAAAATAAAGGAGTCCCGCTTCGCGCGGGACCAGCAAACTAGCATGGTGTGTACGCGCGTCAACTGCGATTTTTAGATTGTTTCACGGGCAAGATCGTCGCGTCACATTATGCTCCCGAAGTGAAACTTATCATAGATCGGGACGACAGCGTCAAACCCATGAGCGTTGCGTAGTTTCGTATTTGCGCGTGCTGGCTATAGTAAACGCAGTTGTCCGGTTCAATGGATCACGAGATTCGCCCGCTTACACGTCAGGATGAACCCATTCTTTGGGAGATGGTGTATTACGGCTTATCCTCGGCTGCAAAAAACGAACAGCTTTCTCCCGATGTCGTTCGCCGCCCGGAAATTTCCCGTTACGTCGAAGACTGGGGCCGCATTGGCGATACTGGATTTGTTGCGCACGACAAAAAGAATCAGGCTTTGCTGGGCGCAGCCTGGCTCCGACGGCCGACGGACACATCTGACACTTCACCGGAGCTTGCGCTGGCGGTAAAACCCGAGCACCGGCGGCATGGTATCGGCACCGCTCTGCTGACGCAATTGGTTCGCGCAAATCCCGATCACTCTACAATCTCGGTCAGGTTCGTAGCTGGTAAACCGGTGTTACGTCTCTACGAGCGATTTGGATTCAAAGTCGTCGAACAACGGCCCGACGCTGTCGTGATGCATAGAGCGACATAAGGCCCGGGGCGGGCAGGCCGCCGTGGTCGGCTAGTTTGTTAAGGCGCAAAAATCAGCAGCACGAAAACCGCGAAGAGCAGCAAATGAATACAGCCTTGCAAAACGTTGGTCTTCCGGCTCGCGAACGTAACCACACTCACAGCCAGCGTTAAAAGAAGCAGAGGCAGGTTGCCACCCTGTACACCAAGCGCTACCGGCCGTTTCGTCACCAATCCGATCATCAGCACTGCCGGAATCGTCAGCCCGATGGTGGCGAGCACTGACCCGAACAAAATGTTTATCGAACGCTGCAGTTGGTTGTGCAGACTGGCGGCGATCCCGCCCAATCCTTCCGGAGAGAGCACCAGCGCAGCGATGACCGCGCCGCCAAATGCCTGCGGCATATGAAATTGCTCGATGCTGTTGTCCAAGGGCACGGCGAATTTCTCCGCAAGGAAAATAACGGCAGCCAGGTACAAAAGCAGGACCACCGCGTGAAAACCCGTGGACCGCACGCGTAGCAAAGGATGCGGCGAATGCTTCGTCGCGGGTTCTTTTACATCCAGGAAGTAGCCGCGGTGTCGCAGCGTCTGGATGAGCAGAAAGACCGCGTAAAGCAACAGCGACACCGACGCGAAAAAGATTTCCTGTTCTGTAGAAAAGGTTGGGCCGCCGGTCGAGGTAGTGAAATTTGGCAGCACCAGACCGAGCACAGCCAGGGCCATGATCACGTTGAGGTACGCATTCACACCTTGGATGTTGTAATGCTGTTCGCGATATCGCAGCGCGCCAAGCATCAAAGACAGACCTACAAGGCCGCCGAGTGCGATCATGATCACAGCGAAAATTGCGTCGCGTCCGAGCGTTGGATTGTTCGCGCCATGTAACATCGCTGTGGAAATCATTACGACCTCGATACTGATCGCTGAGAGGGTGAGGATCAAAGTTCCGTAGGGCTCGCCAAGTTTGATCGCTAAACAATCGGCGTGCCGCACTACGCACATGGCCGACCAAAGGATCACGGCAAAAAGCCACACAAAGACACCGAGTAGAGGTACTGCATGCGTGGTGAGTTCGTCCAGCCGGCTTCCGACTACGAGAAAAATCGCGACCGTTGCCAACCCGATGAGCAGCGGAAATTCAGCGCGGATCGCGCTCCAAAAGGACTCCGTGTTTTCCGCCTGTTGAATTGCTTCCGCTTTTCCAGACATGCGGCGGAGCATATCGGTTGCGCCTGAGCGGTGCAATCAAGCGCTGCAATCTGTGGAGCGCTCCGAACAGAACCGGGCTGCAAAAGTGCCGCTGTTATCTATCCACCCGCAATTGCACCGATGATCAGGAATGGTTCTGTCCCATTTGCAATCGCTTCCGGCAGCGGCGCATCGGGCGATTCATGAGACAAATCTTCGCCGCACGCAAAAAAACGGACCATTGGCCGGCGAACCTGCGTCACATGATCACGTAGCGTCCCGCGCAACATCGGATATTTCGCTTCAACCCCGTCCAGCAGCGACCGCTGAGTGAGCGTTCCGTTCAGCTCAAGTTCTACTTCACCGTCTACGTGCGCCAGCGTGCGCAAGTTAGGGGGAAGAATTACGCGAATCATGGCAGTGTTTGCGCCTCTACCGAGAGCACTGCAGGCAAATCGCGCACGATCGGTTTCCATTTATCGCCCGCATCCACCGAGGCGTAAACCTGGCCGCCAGTAGTTCCGAAATAAACGCCGCAAGGATCGAGCGAATCGACCGACATCGCATCACGTAACACGTTCACGTAACAATTCCGTTGCGGCAGACCTTTCGTTAGGCCTTCCCAATCGTTGCCACCTGTCCGGCTACGATACACGCGCAATCTGCCGCTCGGGGGGTAATGCTCCGAATCGCTCTTGATCGGTACGACGTAAATCGTTTCCGGCTCATGCGCGTGAACGTCGATCGGAAATCCGAAATCGCTCGGCAAATTGCCGCTCACTTCACGCCACGAACCGCCTGCATCGTCGCTGCGCATCACGTCCCAATGCTTTTGCATGAACAACGTGTTCGGGCGAGACGGATGCAGCGCGATCCGATGCACGCAGTGACCCACCTCCGCGTTCGGGTCCGGAATGTATTGGGAGTGCAGCCCACGATTGATTGGCTTCCACGTTTTTCCGCCATCGTCGGTGCGGAACGCGCCGGCAGCCGAGATTGCTATGGAAATTCGCTCGGGATTGTTCGGATCGAGAAGAATGGTGTGTAAACACATCCCGCCCGCGCCGGGCTGCCATTTCGGACCGGTATCGTTGCCCCGAAGTCCGGCCAATTCCTGCCACGATTTGCCGCCGTCTTTTGATTGAAATAACGCGGCATCTTCTACACCCGCATAAACGTGATCGGGATCGTGCAGCGATGGCTCTAAATGCCAGACGCGCTTGAATTCCCAGGGATGCTGCGTGCCGTCGTACCACTGGTGGGTCGTGAGCGGTTTCCCCGTTTCAGGAGAAGCATCGTAAACGAACATGTTGCTTTCGCCTTTCGGCATCCCGTCCGACGTCATCAAATCCCCCGGCTTCGTGCCGGGCGGATTCCAGGTTTTGCCGCCGTCATCTGACCGCTGGATGATCTGTCCAAACCAGGCACTTGTCTGAGAGGCGTAGATGCGGTCTGGATCAACGGTCGATCCTTTCATATGGTAGATTTCCCAGCCGGCAAAATGCGGACCGCTGACTTTCCATCGTTTACGCGCGCCATCCGACGTAAGGATGAACGCGCCCTTTCTTGTTCCGACTAAAACTCGAACGCTGCTCATATGTGAATTTCAGTCACGAAACACACGAATGACGCGAATGGAAGCGAAACTTGTTTGCGTGCTTATTCGTCTAAATCAAAGCTGTGCTCGACCCAAATCACCGCTCACAAGCGTCTTTCAGCGCTTTGATATCGATCTTCTGCATTTGAAGCATCGCTTGCATCACGCGTCCGGATTTCTTCTCATCGCTGTCGTGCAACATGTCGATCAACACAGTTGGGGTGATTTGCCACGAAAGACCAAATTTGTCCCTGAGCCAGCCGCACGCCGATTCCTCGCCACCGTCTGCGGTGAGCTTCTCCCAAAAATAATCCACTTCCTCCTGCGTTTCGCAGTTTATGACAAAGGAAACGGATTCATTGAGTTTGAAAAGCGGCCCGCCGTTAAGAGCGACGAACTTTTGTCCTTCGATTTCGAATTCAATCGTCAGCACCGATCCGACGGGACGACCGGTTTTTTCTGCTGCTTCTTCGGGGTTGCGAAGGATTCTGCCGATCTTCGAATTTTTAAAGAGCGACGTGTAAAAGTTCGCGGCCTCCTCCGCTTGATCATCGAACCACAAGAATGGAGTAATTTTTTGCATCAGAACTTCTTCGCTTCGATCCGGACATTCAGCCAGCGGAATTTGGCGTTTCATGGAAACCCCCTAGAATGCTCCGATGCTAATCGACAAACACGCACAGTTGCACTCTCTTTCATGTCGAGCGAAGTCGAGACATCTCGTAGATAACTCCACGGGGTCCTTCGACTCCGCTTCGCTACGCTCAGGATGACAAACATGTTAATCGACACCCACGCGCATCTCGACTTTCCGGACTTCGCAAATGATCTCGAGGACGTGCTGCGTCGCGCTGACGAAGCCGACGTAAGACGCATCATCACCGTCGGCACATCAATCGAGAGCAGCCGGCGTGCGATCGAACTAGCAGAAAATTATCCGTCGGTTTACGCGGCGATTGGCGTTCATCCCAGCCACGCAGAGGAGGCGGAGGACGATGTGATCACACCGCTGCGCGAACTGGCGAAAAATCCGCGCGTGGTGGCGATTGGCGAGACCGGCTTCGATTATCACCACTTGGCGAGTGAAAAGGTGGCTAAGGAAGACCAGGTGCAGGTGATGACTGCTCTGCGAAGTGAAACCGATGAAGAAATCGAAGCGCAAATTCGCGACGGCGCTTACAAATCTAAACAGTCGAGTTTGTTCCAGCAGCAACTCGATCTGGCCGTCGAGCTCGGGCTCAACGTCGTGATTCATCAACGCGACGCGTGGGAAGATACGCTTGAACTCCTGCGTGCTTATACCGGCAAGGTGCGCGGTGTTTTTCACTGCTTCGGTGGCTCGCTTGAACAAGCGAATGAAGTTCTGGCCCTTGACCATCTCGTTTCGTTCACTGGAATTGTTACTTTCAAAAACGGCATGGCCGCGCGACAGGTCGCGGAAGAAATTCCGCTCTGGAAATTTATGGTCGAAACCGATTGCCCGTTTTTGGCGCCCGCGCCTTTTCGCGGAAAGCGCTGCGAACCTGCGCATACGCGCATAGTCGCCGAAACGATCGCGACGGCGCGCGGTGTTTCTCTTCAGGAAATTTCTGAAGCAACGACCGAAACCTCAGAGCAGTTCTTCAGGTTTAATCGCGCATGAGAATCGGGAATCGGAGGGTGCGGGTGCCAGGTGCGGGAGGAACGCGGCACAAGTTAAATGAGGGAACAATTCGTCCCTGTCACTGGATCGCATTAGGCATCGCTTTATTCATTGCGTCTTGTGCGGCGCCTGACACGCGCCACCAGATTGTGATCAGCACTCGCGACCAAAAGTTGGCGCTTCTCGATCGCGGCAACCTCATGGCCACATATCCCGTCTCCACGTCGAAGTTCGGTCTGGGCGATTGGCGAGGCAGCAGGTTTACGCCGCTCGGTAATTTGCAGATAGCGGAAAAAATTGGCGACAATGCGCCGTTGGGGACGGTGTTCAAAAGTCGGCGACGCACCGGCGAACTCGTCCGGGCTAATTCGCCTGGTCGCGATCCGATCGTGACGCGGATTCTCTGGTTGCGTGGACTGGAAGCGCAAAATGCCAACGCATTTGGGAGGGACATTTATATCCACGGCACCCCCGAGGAATGGAAAATCGGTTCGCCCGCGAGTTACGGATGCATCCGGATGCGGTCCGGTGACATAATACAATTATACAACATCGTTGGAGTTGGCGCGGCGGTCACGATCGTGAACGCACCGCTCGTCAGCGCGGTTCCCGGTATGGCTTCAGGTCATTCAATGGGACCGGAAAACACCGCGCCGTTTGTGATGCGGTAGCGCGTTGCCCTTGCCAATCTCATTAACACCGCGGCTTCAGCCCGGTGAAAAAACGACGCATAGGAATCACCAAACTGTTTTAACAGTTTTGGCGGTGCGGTAAGCCGTTAAAACGGCTTTGGCTGTATTCTACTTCGTTAACAGCGGGCTAAACCGCAGCGTTAATCGGACATCGGCACCTCACGGCAATTTGCCGAGGTGTTTTCTGACTGTGTTGTGCGAGAGCAAATCCATGTCCGCGTCGACCATGATGCGCACTAGCTCGTCGAATCGTACTTTCGGTTCCCAATCGAGAATCTTCTTCGCTTTCGATGCGTCACCGAGCAGCAAGTCGACCTCGGCTGGCCGCTCATAGCGCGGGTCGTGTTTTACGAATTGCTTCCAATCGAGATCAACATGCGCGAAAGCCGCCTGGGCAAACTCGCGCACTGTGTGCGTTTCGCCGGTAGCCATCACGAAATCGTCGCCTTGGCCGTGCTGCACAATTCGCCACATCCCTTCGACGTACTCCGGCGCATAGCCCCAGTCGCGTTTTGCGTCCAAGTTGCCGAGGAACAATTCTTTTTGCACGCCTTGTTTGATGGCAGCGACTGCGCGCGAAATTTTGCGGCTGACGAAAGTTTCGCCACGGCGCGGGCTTTCATGGTTGAACAAAATGCCATTGCTCGCGCAAAGCCCGTAGCTCTCACGATAGTTAACGGTTGCCCAATACGAAAAAACCTTTGCCACGCCGTAAGGACTCCGCGGCCAGAATGGTGTCTTCTCATTTTGGGGCATTTGCTGGGCCTTGCCGAACATTTCGCTGCTCGACGCCTGATAAAAGCGAGAACGCAATCCGGCTTCGCGGATTGCTTCCAAAATGCGAATCGTGCCAACGCCGGTGACGTCAGAAGTGTACTCAGGGATGTCGAAACTGACGCGCACGTGACTCTGTGCGCCCAGATGATAGATCTCGTCCGGCTTCAACTCGTAAAGAAGCTTTACAAGATTCACCGAGTCGCTGAGGTCCCCGTAATGCAGAAACAGTCGCACGCCGTTTACGTGTGGGTCGGCGTAGAGATGATCAATGCGCGACGTGTTGAACGTGCTGGCGCGTCGAATGATACCGTGCACTTCGTAGTCTTTCTCCAGCAGCAAATCCGCCAGATAACTTCCATCCTGGCCCGTAATGCCGGTGATCAGTGCCTTTTTCATGCGCAGCGTCTCGCTTTAAAACAAGACGTTTGGACGATCAAATCATTATAGGGCGTTTCTGTGAAGCGCCATTGTACGAACATCGAAGTCGGCGTCTGACACAGGCGCCCTGCAAATTCAAAAAGCATCAGCTCTCCGCCGGCGTCACCATAATTCGCGCTAAGATTGCGCGTTGCGCGCCGATGAGTGCGCTGATGCCGTTGCGACCCAGGGCGAGCATTTCATCCAATTGTGAACCGGTAAATGTTGCTTCTTCTCCCGAGCTTTGGACTTCTACAAAATCGCTGTCTTCGGTTGCGACAAGGTTGAAATCAACTGCAACGAGTTTGTCCTCGTCGTAATTCAGATCCAGGATTGCCTCGCCATCGAGAATACCGGCACTCACTGCGGCAACCAACTTTTGCATCGGCGGCGCGTCGAGTTTTTTTTCCCTAACGAATTTTCGGCAGGCGATAGCGAGCGCCAGGCTCGCGCCGGTGATCGCGGTTGTACGCGTTCCGCCGTCGGCTTGCAACACATCGCAATCCACCCAGACCGTGCTTGGTCCGAGTTTTTCCAAATCGATCGCCGCGCGTAACGATCGGCCAATCAACCGTTGAATTTCGACGCTGCGACCATCGATGCGGCCTTTTGTAATGTCGCGAGGTTTGCGCGGCTGCGTCGAGTACGGCAGCATCGAATACTCCGCAGTAAGCCAACCACCGGTCACGCCCTGTTCTTTCATCCAGCGTGGCACACCATCTTCGATCATGACGGAGCAAATGACCCGCGTTTTGCCCATGGAAACTAAAACGGAACCGCTGGCATGAGGCGCCACGTTCAACTCAAAATTAATCGGACGAATTTCGTCTGGTGCGCGGCCGTCATTTCGCTGCATCGGAGAGAAGCTAAATGCAGGACCCAATTTGTGCGATGAAGATTTGCGGAGGCATAAATGGCACTTCTCAACGATAACCTGGGCGCCTGGAACTGCGCGGTTTGAGTTTCGCCTTTATTCGGGAACGGAGCACGCCAAAGTGCTTGCCGAAACTCAGGTCACTGGTCGCAAATAAGAGCATCGCCAACCCTTTCGGCTGTTTCAGCCCGTCTTATGCGCTCCACCGCTGTAGCACATGGCCGCGCCGACTAATCGGCTTGACGCATTAAGCGGCCCATCGTTGTTTAGGCGTTTCGAGTGAAAAATACTGCCGACACCACCACGGCGATTTGCATTGCAGGTGCGCACCGCTCTGGCACGTCGATGCTGACGAGGCTGTTGCATGCTTGCGGGCTCTACCTTGGCGAAAAAAACGAATTGATGCCGCCGCAGGCCGATAACCCAGATGGCTTCTGGGAACATTTGGGTTTTGTGGCGCTGAACGACGAATTACTGAACGCACTTGGTGGGGCCTGGGACCTGCCGCCGAAGGCCGACGAGGATTTCAAACATCCCCAGCTTGATCCTTTGCGTCTGAAAGCTCGAATGCTCATCGAAGGATTTGCCTCGGCAAACGTTTGGGGCTGGAAGGACCCACGCAACAGTTTGACGTTGCCTTTTTGGGAGGACCTGTTGCCGGGGCTGAGAACTCTGATCGTCGTGCGTAATCCGCTTGAAGTTGCCTACTCGATGCGAGAACGAAATGGAACGTCCTATTCGTTTGGTTTGAGACTTTGGGAAATCTACAACCGGCGCGTGATCGAGACAGCAACCAAGGAAGCGCGACTTGTTACTCATTACGATCTCTTTTTCGAAAACGCGGAAACGGAATTGCGGCGAATTGTGCATTTTACTGGCTTGCCTGATACGAAAGTGAAAGAAGTCGCGGCCCTCATCACAGCCCAAAAACGCCACACGCATTTCACTATTGACCAACTGATTGACGCTCGCGTCTCCGAGAAGGTGATCGAGCTTTATCGCGATTTGGTCGCTGAGGCCACGCAAGGCACCGGTGCGGCGGCTACGGAACGAAACAAAACAAAAATAGCGAAGCCTTCAGAAACGACAAAAGAGCGAGAAGCCGCTTTGCTTCCAGGTGCGGTGACCCGGCTAAATGCTTTCGTTCCAGAAAGGGAAACCATACGCCGCGAGCTGGCCTTGCGACGAGGCTCCGAGGTCGAACATCTTGCGCGGATCGAAAACCTCGAACGCGAGAACCGGCAGCTTCTACTCCATCTGGCTCGCCAGGATGGTCGCATTGCCGAAATGGAGGTGGGCGTATTGCGCCATGAAAAGGAAAGAGCGCATCTCGAACGGGAGCTTCAGCAATTTAGCGTGGCCCACGAAAGAGACCGCGGCGAGTTGCTACGCGAGATCGAGAAACTACGCGATCATCTTGCGCAAACCGAAGCCCACTACAAAGCCCAGATCGAGGAACTCATCACGCATTTGGCCAAAACAGAAGAAGAGCACAAAGCGCAAGTCGAACAATTGCAGGATCGCCTCTTGCAAATTAATGAGCTTCTTCACTCCAGAAGTATCAGCCTTGCCGAAAGTGAGTCGCGCTCACAAGAACTGCAAAACCGTTTGCGAAGACAGCTGCAAGCTACCAAACGGCTTAGCCGGATACTGGACGACGCCAGCAACGCAGCAATTCGGCTTCGCTCTTCGTTGCGTTGGCAAGTTGGAAACCCGATTGCCGCCTTGAAGGCAAAGCTTTCTCCCAAAAAGTCGAAGCACTTGCTAGGCTACGGGCACTTGGAAAAGGCCATCTCAAGTTATGAGAAATGGCGAGCCAGCCATCCCGAGATTGCCGAGATCGATGACGAAATCCAAGGCCTCATCTCCGGAACCGATCCGATGCCCGCTCGCGATTCAGCGCGTAGCCCGACACCGTCCACTGCTGCTTTTGAACCGCCCGTGCCAACCCGTCCTATTGAGTTTGCGGTTCACGAGCAGGTGGACGTTTCAATTATCATTCCGGTGTTCAATCAATTCCATTTTACGCAGGCCTGCCTGGCCTCCCTGCAGGAGAATCAGGGAACGGAACGGTTTGAAGTAATCGTGGTGGATGATTGTTCGACGGATGCCACTGCAGAAGCTGTTCCACGGTTGCCAGGAGCCGTTTATCTACGCAACGAGACAAACTCAGGCTTTGTCGCTTCCTGCAACCGCGGCGCGCAGGCCGCGCGCGGCAAATACCTCGTGTTCCTGAACAACGACACACTTGTAACTCCTGGATGGCTTACTGCGTTGTTGGACACATTCGCAGAAGAGCCGCGCGCTGGTGTTGTCGGCTCAAAACTTGTCTATCCAGACGGCCGTCTACAGGAGGCGGGTGGAATTATCTGGCGAGATGCGTCCGGATGGAACTACGGAAAATTCGATGATGCAAAAAAGCCCGAATACAATTATTTGCGCGAAGTAGACTATTGCTCGGGTGCAGCCTTGATGATTCCAAAGGCGTTGTTCGAAATCGTGAGCGGCTTCGATTCCCGCTACGCGCCTGGGTATTATGAGGACACCGATTTGGCATTCAAGGTGCGGCAAGCTCGTTATAAAGTCCTGTATCAGCCGCTTAGCGAAGTTATTCACTATGAGGGAGCAACCGGAGGGACCGATCTCAATGCCGGCGCAAAAAGACACCAGGAGATTCACCGCTCGATCTTTGCCGAGGCATGGGCGGATGAGTTGCTGACAATGCCGGTCAACGGCGATTTAAGCTTTTTGCAACAGCCACCGCCGGGTCGCAAAAACATCCTGGTAATCGACCATCACGTTCCCATGCCAGATAAGGACTCGGGATCAGTCCGAATGTTTCAAATTCTCAAGCTTCTCCATCAGCTTGGTCATCGCATCACTTTTATCCCCGACAATCTGGCATACGAACCTCCCTACACATGCGAGCTGCAGAAGCGAGGTATCGAAGTGGTTTACCATCCTTATGTCAAAAAAGTGCGCGACTACCTTCTAGCACACGGCCCTAGCTTCGATGTGGTTGTCCTAAGCCGATGTGATTTTGCGCGCAAATACTTTGCGGACGTTCGGCTGCACGCACCACAGAGCCGCATCATCTTTGATACGGTCGATCTTCATTACCTCCGCGAAGATCGCGAAGCGCAGGTGACCCGGGACCCCGAGATGCGCCGCAAGGCACAGGAGAAACAACAATTGGAGAATGAATTGATTGGGCAGGCTGATGAAACCTGGGTAGTGAGCCCTCTCGAGCGGCAACTGCTCCGCGAGAAGTGGTCCCGCAAATCTGTCCAACTGGTTTCAAACATTGTCGATGTACCCGGTTCAAAGACGCCGTTCGCGCTTCGCCGAGACTACCTTTTCATCGGCGGCTTCCAGCACAGACCAAACACCGATGCGGTTCTGTTTTTCGTGCAGAAAATTTATCCGCTGGTGAGCGAGCATCTGGGCAACGCCAAATTCTATATCATCGGCCGCAACCCACCGCCGGAGATCGTTGCCTTGGCGACTGAGAAAATTATCGTGGCTGGATTGCAGCGAGATGTTCATCCATTCTTTGACAGCGTAAAGCTATCCGTTGCGCCGCTGCGATTTGGGGCAGGCGTGAAAGGTAAGATCAACCAGAGCATGGCTTTTGGTGTGCCAGTGGTGGCAACATCTCTGGCTATCGAAGGCATGGAACTTCAGGATCGCGAAAACATTCTCGTCGCTGACGACCCGGAAGACTTTGCACGGGCATTAATAGAACTCTACAACTCGGAGAACCTTTGGAATCGGATCTCTGAAAATGGCATCGCCAAAACACGCGCCCATTACTCAACCGATGCGGCGCGCAAAAAACTGGAGCTTTTGTTCAGCGATGAGCATCTCAAACGTTTAGAGCAATCGGCAGCGGTCGCAGACGCCCGGGACATGGAGATAGCAGCAACAAGTTGATCTTGGTTCCTAGGAATGAGTAACACGGAGCGAACTAAAGAGATCATTGGGAAAATCAGCGTGAACCCGCTGGTAGCCACGCCAAGACGCCACAAAACTGAGATCAAGCACCTCACGCCACATCTTGTGCAAACCGAAGTCTCCCACAAATCACAAGTCGGGGAATTCACCGAACGCCTTGCTAAAACCGAAGCTCAACGCCAGGCGCAAGCCGAGGACCTTAAAGCCTATCTGGCGCAAGCCGAAGCCCGCTACAGGAGCGATGTCGAGCAGTTCAACGCCGACCTTGCGGAAGCTAAAGCTCGGCACACCTCGCAAGTTGAGGGACTGGTTAACCACTATGACGGCAAAATCGAGCGATTGAACGAGCGAATAATGAAGGTACACCGCCGGAAAAACATTTTGGTGATCGACCATCATCTTCCATTGCCCGATAAGGACGCGGGATCAGTCCGGATGTTCCATATTCTTAACATCCTTCATCAGTTAGGCCATCGTGTGACGTTTATTCCTGATAACCTCGCGAATGTCCCGCCTTACGGGGACGAATTGCAGAAGCGTGGGATTGAGATCATTTACTACCCTTGTTTCAAGAAAGTGCGTGATTATCTCATTTTGCACGGCCTCGAGTTCGACGCTGTGGTCTTAAGTCGGTGCGACTTTGCTCGCAAACATATCGCCGATACTCGGCTGTACGCGCCGCGAAGCCGCATAATTTTTGATACCGTCGATCTACACTTTGTTCGCACCGATCGGGAGGCCCAGATCACAAGCAGCCCGGAGACGCGAGAAAAGGCACGCCAGCAAGAAGAGCTGGAATATGATCTCATTGACCAAGCCGACGAGACCTGGGTGGTGAGCAGCGTGGAACAGAAGCTTCTCCGCGAAGCCAGGCCAGATAAGTCTATTGAGATCGTCCCAACGATTACTGAGGTCCCGGGCTCGAAGACGCCGTTCGCGCTGCGGCGAGATTGGCTTTTTATCGGCGGGTTCCAACACACGCCAAACATCGACGCGGTCCTCTTCTTCGTGAAGGACATTTATCCTCTTGTGAGCGAACATCTGCACGATGCCAAATTTTACATTATCGGCGACAAGGCGCCGCCAGAAGTCGCTGCGTTGGCAAGTGAGAGGATCGTTATCGCAGGATTTCAGCGAGACGTTCGTCCGTTCTTTGATAGCGTAAAGCTATCCGTTGCGCCGCTGCGATTTGGGGCAGGCGTGAAAGGCAAGATCAACCAGAGCATGGCTTTTGGTGTGCCAGTGGTTGCAACATCTCTGGCTATCGAAGGCATGGCACTTCAGGATCGCGGAGACATTCTCGTCGCTGACGACCCGGAAGACTTTGCACGGGCATTAATAGAGCTCTACAACTCGGAGGACCTTTGGAATCGGATTTCTGAAAATGGCATCGCCAAAACACGCGCCCATTACTCAACCGATGCGGCGCGCAAAAAACTGGAGCTTTTGTTCAGTGACGAGCATCTGAGAAGTTCGAAACGATCGGTAGCGATGGCACGACCGGGGCGTGACGAAACCAGTAAAAAATTGATCTGCGTTCCTACGAGTGAGTAATACGGCGCGAGCCAGAGCGATCACCGGGAAAATCAGCGCGAACCCGAATCCCATCTCTTTTGGGCAAGGCTGCGTGGTAATTTCATGGGAGACCAACGATCCAGCTGGAGCGGAGGTTCGTGTTTCTACCTCGCCTGGCGATGAAAGGCTGTTCAGCCGGGGACAGTCTGGACGGGGCACGGAGATCTCATGGCTTGTGGATTCGACGGTGTATGACTTTCGCTTATACGGCGCCAGTCAACCGCATACACCCGTTGACTCCGTGCAGGTCAGACGCGACCTCGATTCCGCGCCGCAGGCTCTGCGTGAGCTTGCAGATGAAGCGCTGCGCGGAAACATCAACGTAATGGATCTTTCGCAATTCCTCGCCGCGGTCATGCCTCGTTGTCTGCACAGCGAACGATTTCAGGAGATTTTTGCGGCTTGGGAACGGCATGGTTTTCATGTGACACCCGTGCATTTCTATCAACCAATTCCCGACACTCAGAGCTTACCCGAAACGCTGTGGAATCGGCCGAGCAAACTTGTAGCGATCGATATGAACGACTTAGTACAGCTCGATCTGCTGCGAACGCGCTTTCCAAAATTCCGGGATGAGTACGAGCAGTTTCCAATGACGCCAACTGAAGAACCTGGCCGCTTTTATCTCAATAACCATCTCTTTGATGGCACGGATGCATTGGTGGCCTACTGCATGGTCCGCAATTTTCAGCCGCAATTAATCATCGAAGTCGGCAGCGGCTTTTCTTCCCTGCTTTTGGGCCAAGCTGCCACGAAAAACAACAACTCGACTCTCATCTGCATCGAACCCTTTCCTCAACAATTTCTCAAGCTGGGCTTTCACGGGTTGCATTCGCTAATCGAGAAGAAGGTCCAAGATATGGATCTTGATTTCTTTTCACAACTCGGTCCTGGCGATGTCCTGTTTATCGACAGTTCTCACACAGTAAAAATTGGCGGCGACGTCAATTATCTATTCTTGGAAGTGCTGCCACGTCTCAAACCAGGTGTCATTGTGCATGTCCATGATATTTTCTTTCCGTTCGATTACCGGCGCGATTGGGTGAAGGAGGAATTTCGATTTTGGACCGAGCAATACCTGTTACAAGCGTTCCTGGCCTTTAATTCTGAGTTCGAGGTACTCATGGCGAATCGGTACCTGGCGTACAAATATTCGAAAGACCTCGAGGCTGCTTTTCCGAGTTTGGAAAAACTTGAGGCTGAGTCCAAGCAGTCAATCAGTTGGGGTGGAGGCAGCTTCTGGATGCGTCGAAAGACCTAGTGGTTAACGATCTGACGAGAGCAAAATGGAACCCCTAACAGCCAAACCTGTCTTTGTCGTAGGCTCGCCCCGATCTGGAACTAGCATTCTCGCGTGGTGCCTTGGCCATCATCCAAACATCTTTCCAGTGCCGGAATCCAACTGGATGGGAGATTTCGCGGCGAACGTCGCGAAGAGTTACGAAACTGGCGCGGCGCGCGGCATCTTCTCAATTTTAAGTGCAATGGACATCTCGCGCGATGAATTCTTCTCCCATATCGGACGCAGCATCAACTCCTTGGTCCTCAAACATCGTTGTGATCTCGACCGAAAACGCCTGATTATAGCAGTCCAACGCCTACTCAAGGAGCGGGGACTTTATCTGGGCGAAGTGACTGGCGAATTCGATGCTGCTACGAGTGCAGCGGTTCAGCGGTACGAAATCATCGATAAAACGCCCTACTCCGAACTCGTGGACTCGCTTCGAACAGCGGCTTCGGACTCGGAACACAAGACACGATGGGTAGATCAAACGCCAGAGTATTCGTTGCACATTTGTGGCCTGCGCAAGCTCTTTCCAAGCGCTTTATTTATCCACATCGTGCGCGATGTGGATTCAGTCGTGCGCTCGATGCTCAATTTCCACCGCGTCGCGGGGACGCATCTCGCGGCGAACGAAGAAGAAGCGTATAAATATTGGTTGCGCACGGTTAGAGCATGTTTGAAGGCAGAGGAAGCTTACGGTCCGCATGGGGTGTATCGCTTGCGCTATACGGCCTTACTCGAGAACCCCGAGTCGACTCTCCGCTCGTTACTTGATTTTTTGGACGAGCCGTATTCTGCCAAATGCCTCGAGCCGCTTTCAGAGCGGATCAACAGTTCCAATGTACCACCGGATTTCAAATCTGAGGATCCCGCTACTGATCCGGCGATCGTCGAAGAGGCGCGGCGACTTTCCGCCGAAATCGAGCAAACTTCCCGGCCTACCGAACACTCACCTGCCGCAGCCGACGAGTTGGAGGCCCAGTTCGACGCGCGAGTAAAACACCTTACGAGAGTTCAATAGTGCATGTCACCGCAGAACAGAGCATGGAATGGTGTCACAGCTCGTTCGGAGTCCTTTTTAGGTTTCAGCAACAATCGATGTTATAAGAGCGGTGCGTCAGGCAGGTTCGTCTACCTATATGCGAAGTGAACAGCTAAACTTGGCCGGCTACGACACCGACAAGATACAACACCATTATCTCGAAGTGTATGACCCCATTCTTTCACGTTGGACAGATAAGGATGTGAAGCTTCTTGAGATAGGCGTCCGCAAGGGCGGCTCACTTGAACTGTGGCGCGATTATTTCCCGAGAGGTACCATTGCTGGAATCGATCTCGAGTTGCCAGAAGGCTTCATTCCCGGAGAGCGTATTCAGCTGTTCAAAGGCAGCCAGGCAGATACACAGTTCCTGTCTGAGGTGGCTATGAGCATCGCCCCGGAAGGATTTGACATCATCATCGATGATGCCTCGCATATTGGCGAGCTAACTAGAACAACGTTCTGGCATCTGTTTCATTATCATTTGAAACCAGGCGGGTTGTACGCCATTGAGGATTGGGGCACAGGTTACCTGGACGATTTTCCTGACGGCAAAAGATTCGATCCTAAGCCGTCAATTCTCGATCCTTTCCCATGTCATTCGCGCGGCATGGTTGGTTTTGTTAAGGAGTTGGTGGACGAACAGTGTGCCGGAAGCATCGCATTGGGTCGCAATGAACAGTTCCGATTGTCGAACTTTGAAAGCGTGCTTATTACGGACGGCGTCGTCTTCGTCACCAAAGTGGCGCCGAACCTCAGTGCGTCTCCAAATCCCGTGCCTGCCGGCGAAGGACTGGGCCAAACGACCATTTCATGGAAGAGTGTTGACGGAAAAGTTTATGTTTCGACGAACGGGCGCGAGGAACTTTTGTTTGGAGGCTCACCGCGCGGTTCGCAGCAGGCGAATTGGATCGAAGCTGGTTCCACTCACGAATTTCGGCTTTACGATGCAGATCACAAGCAGCTCTTGGCGAAAGTGACCGTAACCAGGGTCGT
>DASXHS010000127.1:0-3033 GCA_036488345.1 Candidatus Udaeobacter sp. | reverse complement strand
GTCAGGAAAATAATCGGCGTGTCGTGCAATTCATGATCGGCTTCAATTTGTTTAGCTAATTCGCCTCCGTCTATTTTCGGCATGACGATGTCGAGCAAGATCACGTCCGGTTTAAAATTGTGGGCCGTTTCATCAGCCTTGGCGGCATCGTTTTCCTCCAGTACGAGATACGGGCCAGATCTTTCCAAAAGGATTTTCACAAGGTGGGTGCTGTTCGCATCGTCATCGACGATCAGAATCCGTCGCTTTCCTTTGCCAACTGAGTCCGAGGCGGGATCCAGTGGAGGTGAATCAGCGCCGGCCACCCGTGGGAAAAAATCTGCCTCGAACAATCTGTTCATGATTTCTCATTACGCATAGACTCGGGAATTGTCACGCGTTCAGCAAGGTAACAAACCATGCTCCCAATAAGCCCAAAAGTATACCAAGTAGCGGGCTGGATACAGCGAACCAAAACGAGATCAGTTCTTTTAATGGAATTGTTTCCTCTTCGACATTTGCAGTTTGAGCAATCATTTTCATAGACTCCAGCTATTGTTCGGATCGGCCGCTCGGATTGCGCGTGTGCCGGGTTGTTTGGAGCTCACTGGGCTGTCTTTATGGAGCCGACGCGCCCTCGCGTCGCAAGCGGCCCGAGGCGGGCCGTCTCCAATGCAACGTGCGTCAAAACAATGCCACCTGCCAATTGCGGTTCTCCCAGCGTTGATCGCGTTTCCAAAAAATTGTAAACGCAAACACTGAACTGCCCGGCCATTCGGTGGTTGAAAAATCTGCGAACCAAAGATCCAGATTCTCCTGGTGCATCGTCTGCGACTCGTTAGTCCGCTGCCAATTGTCCGTTGACCAGGTGATGCTTGCTTCTTCGGCGAGGATGATCCGCAGAATTTTGCCGCGCGACATTCGCTGCATTGGATGACGAACCGTCCAAATCTCAAAACGATTCGGAACTGGATTGACTACGTATCGCTGGTAAGCCGGATCTACCCGAGGAAAGCAAACGCCGTCATGCCGGCTCCGGACGAGCGAAACGTACTCGGCGTGTGACCAGCAAAGCGGCATCGCCGCGCCCGTCGGACAACCGCGTTTCATCCTTGCTTGCGGCAAGTCGGGTCCATCCCAAACCTGTTCGGTGATCATGCCGCCCTGGTTCGAAAAATCTTCGATCGTTGTGATCAACGGTTTTGGATCGCGACCGGCAGCGAGTTCGTAATGGCCGCGTTCTCCTGTCAAAATCGGCCAGCATCGGCCGACTCCAGTCCCGTCGTAAGCGCTGCCGTCATCCTTTTGGCCGTAGCCGTCGTGATTGTAACGACGCCAGCCCGGGCCTTGCGGCAGGTCGTGCTTGAGAACGCGATCGATCACTTTGATTGAGTCGCACACGAGCGGATCGTTCGGATGGCGAATGCCGTATCGAACCAGATGAAGGAAATCGCCGCCCACGATATTTCGCGCCGGATGCAGGCCGCCGCCGTTGGCGATCTGAATCATCTGCGTGTTGGGATCGGCATGGGGATCAGGTGTATTTGGATCGCTGGGATTAATGCGGATGTAATGGCGTGGAATTCCCGGCACCAATTCGCCCGCCGTCGTGACTGTCCATTCTTCGACGTGCGCCGCGAGCCAGTCGGCATATGCGAAAACGAAATCCGCCGCGTCAGTGTGGCCGGTTTCTATGCCCCAATTGGCGGCGCAGGCAAGCGCGGCTATTACCACTGCCAGCGTCGAAGGCGAATAGCCGGAATTTTCTTCCCAGCGTTCCTGCGCTGTCACCGGCCCTCTTAGAATCAGGCGGGCAGCGGCGCGCACAATCATTACGCGCGGTTCGAAGAGGCCGAGCGCATGGTTTTTGTGTAAATGCCACGCCAGCAATATTGGAAAAGCAACTTGATCAAGCTGTAAACCCGACCAGTAGGCAGTTCCGTCGATCCAACTATTTTGCGGAAAACTGCCGTCCGGCCGCTGAATCGCTGCCAGCCAGATTAATGCACGCAGCGGCGTCCCCATCTGACCCGTGGCAAGGAGCGCGCTGGCACTCTGCACGAGGTCGCGCGTCCAAACGAGATGATAGCCACCGAAATCCAAATCGCCTTTGGCTTCGCCCCAGGGAATGCTCATCGAGGCGACGATTGCGCCTTGAAAAACCTTGTCCTCATTCGCAAGCAAAACACACCGGCTCAGCCGATACTCCCCGCCGCCATCGGACGTGTCGTTGTTGAATTCGAACTCGGGATTGATTACCGCGCGTTGCCACTGACGAACATACCCTTCGCGGTTTGACTGAAACGGCTCGGCCAACGATTGGAACAATTTCGTGGCAGCGCTTTGGTAACTTCGACCAAATGCAACAGCGATCGTAAATTCATTGGTCTCGGGCAAATCGATTTCGCCGGTTAACGCGATATTCCCGTTAGGCGCTGTTCGAAATTCCCAGTCCATTTTGAAGTTATCCATCAGATCCTGCCAACCATCGCTGAAGCCGACGTAACCGACCGAGCGCCGGGAGAAACCGCTGCTGCATGCCATTAACAGATGAACGTTGTGGCGCTGTGCGTGCAGCAGTCTGTTACCACCGATTTCAGTGCACGATCCGGAATTGCCGCCGCCAAAGCCAGCCAGGTGCGGTGCTAACAACGCGTACAGGCGCAATTTGCCGCGTAATGATTCGTCGAACACCTCGAGTTTTGTGTGCACGAGCAAAACCGACCGGTGCGGATCCGTGAGCACATCTTTCACCAGACGATACCTGTCGTTCGGTTCCGAATTGGTTAGGCGATAAAACAGGCAATCGCGCTCCGGATATTCAATCTCATGATTCAGGTCGCGTTTTTCTTCGTGGCAAAAGGTTTCTCCGTCGCTGATCAGAAACTGAAAGTCGCGCGTGTTAGGCTTATCGACGTGAGGATAATAAATCTCGTTCACGATGCCGTGACTCAGCGTGAACCACACCCGGCAACTGGTGTGATACGCCGTGCCGACGCCCTCTTTCGCGCTCGATGTCCAGCGTGGCTCGATCCCGGGCGCGCCAAACGCCAC
>DASXHS010000082.1:0-5216 GCA_036488345.1 Candidatus Udaeobacter sp. | reverse complement strand
CGATCAGCGCTTCGACTGCAATGAAAGCGCCGCCGGGCGGAAGCGCGTCGTAGGCGGCGCGGATGAGCTTCATCTTTTTCTCCAAGTTCCAGTCGTGCAGAATCATTCCCATCGTGATCACGTCAGCTTTAGGCAGCGGGTCCTGAAAGAAATCGCCCGTCGCAGTCCGGATCCGATCAGTTAACCCGGCTGCGGCAATGCGCTTTTTCGCTACGGGCTCGACAGCCGCCAAGTCAAAACTGGTGCACTCAATGTGCGGATGTTTTTTGGCGACTTCGATGCAGAGCAATCCAGTTGCGCCGCCGACATCGCACAGCGTGTGATATCGCGAGAAATCGAATTTGTCGGCGAGCGCTTCGAAGTTGATGCGCGACAGGCCGGTCATCCCGTCGAGGAAGCACTCCAGCTTTTCAGGATCGGCATATAATTCATCGAATATGTTTTTGCCGCCGTGTTTCGTTTCGTTCTGCGGTTTCCCGGTGCGCAGCGCTTCGGGCAAATCGTTCCAGTACTTGAACAACCGCGCATTGAGCATCTCTGGGATTCCGCCGATGTAGCGCGGACTATTCCGGTCGAGATACAGAGCGGTGACGGGCGTGTTGAAATATTTCGCGTCGGCGCCGTCGCCCTCACGTTCGAGGAATTTCATTGCCACGAGCGCATCGAGAAAATCTGCGACGCTGCGAGGATGCAGCTCAAGTTTCTTGCCGATCTGCGGGCCTGTAAAGCGGCCCTGACCGAGCACCGTGAATAAATCGAACGTGACCGCCGTCAACAGGACCTTGGAATTCCAGAAGCCGAACGCAGTTTGTAGAATTGCGTCAGGTGTTGGCAAAGTTGTGTTCATACGGTTGTCGATGTAGCCAATCTGTCGGGAGTCACAAGTGACGAGTGCATCGAAAACAATTGATGGCTTGCGCTCGTTGTGGGTCGAATCAGGAGAGGGGAGTGCGAAATAGCGAGGAAGAAATGAGCGGAATGTGCGGCCAATTACTGGGATTGCGCGATTAATTCCCGTCAGCTGTTATCAATAGGTTGTCCATGATCAATTTTTTCAGAATGAAACATCTTGCTTTGATTCTTTCCATTCCCCTGTTGCTGGTAACCTACGCCAACGCTGCGCCGGTTGTCTTCGTTGTTCGTCACGCAGAAAAGGCGAGCACTGGCGGTAAAGATCCTGATTTATCTGTCGAAGGACAAAAACGCGCAGACGAGTTGGCGCATATCCTAAAGGATTCGCAGATTGCGTCCGTATTTGTTACCGAATTCAAGCGCACGCAGGAAACTGCGGCACCGACGGCGAGAGCGGCGCGCGTCACTCCCACGGTGGTTCAGGCGAATGACATCGGCGCACTTGTCGAGAAATTACGTGTAGTGAACGGCAACGCCCTCGTCGTTGGACATGGCAACACGATTCCAGATGTGCTCAAGGCGCTTGGGATCACGACGCCGGTCAGCATTCCTGAGGACGATTACACCGAAATCTTTGCCGTGTTGTTTGGCGATACACCGCAATTGCTGCGGTTGCATTATCCGTTTTGATAAACGCGTCAAAAGTTCCCGTGCAGAGAAGATTTTCCTTCTCTTCGACCCCGATCCCGACAGAAAATCTCTTGTTCACATTGAACGCCGAAAACCTAACTAGCCGTTTTATTTGTTCGCGCTGGATTTCGTTGCCAGTGGCCGCCCTGCTGTTTTTGAGCGGACAATGTGTAAGCGGGGAACCGGTTGGAGACTTTTTCAAGAAAGTCAGCGAATCTGTTTCGAAGGCTTTCCAGCCTCAGCCCACGCCGCCCAATCCAACCAAAAAGAAGACGACGACGAAGCGTGCCTCTCGGCGTCCAACTTCCCCGCAATCAAATCTTGTTGGAGCGTCCCCGACTCCACTCGAACAGCCAACAGACCTCGTTAAAGAGGAAAAGGTTACTCCCACCGTCACTGTCTCGCGGGCTTCAACTGTCCCTCCAGAAAAAGCAAAAGGAGATTTGCCGTATGGAATTCCGGTACCAGGTCATAAGGGTATGGTCACCAGTCCTTATTCACCCGAGGGAAATTACATCGACGTCAGTGCCTTTGCGCCAGGATCCGCGGTGAAAGATCCATACACGGGAAAAGTCTTCCTGGTGCCCTGAGGCGGTATGAATTCCGCGTCGCACAATTTTTCGCATCATCTCGGTATGCTGCGCGAGCGGATGCTGCATCCGACAGAGTACGAACTGGCCGTCAATTATTTTCTTGAGAAGTTCGCGGGCGACGTGGTGTTTGTGCGAGCTTCGGACCCAGAACAGATGCCGCATCTGGTGGCAGTGCTGAACATCGTTGTCTCCAAAGCAATGGGGCGCTACGTGGAGATTGAGAACACGCTAGTATCGTATTTGCGAGGACACCGGTTCGTGCACGGCAACGCGCAAGCGGACGGGCGTGTTGTGTTGTTCTTTTACTTTGAGGATGCAGACACAGGACTGCTCATTTTGATTCCAGGAATTCGCGGCCAGATGGAAGTTGCCCGGTTCCACCTAAAAGGCGGTCTCCCCGACCCGCGATGGAATTGATTGCCTCGGTTAAACCTGATGCATTTCTGCGACAGAAGAGAAATGAATCAGAAAAAACAGGAATGCAGGAAAGTCAGAAGAGAATCGGGAATCCAGAAAACCAGGAACTGTCATTCGGAATTGCTTTGCTTTCGTGGCCTCATGGCTTCCAGCTTGCTTGTCACTGTCCCTTTCCTACCCTTCCTGTTTTCATGATTAAATTCATAAGCCTGTGATATGCCTGTTCTCCTCGTGTCTTGACGCGTCACCCAGAGTAATCGCTGGCAGGTATTCGGCCACAAACGTGCGCGTCCACCAGCCGCGCTCACCTGGATTTGTGAAACGGTAGCGATACCAATCTGCGCGAATAAATTTTGGCGGCTTGTTCGGGAATGGGTTGTGCGCAAATAGCCGAAGAATTCGTTTTTCGTTTTCAAGCAGTCGTTGCACGAGCGTGAGGAACCACGGGTGCAAGTCAGGAGGCGACATGGCGGCGAACCACATTTGCCAGTCGAGCTTCCAATGATACGGCGAGACGATACAGGGCGGACGGTTCACGTCGCCGGGTTTTCCCTTGAACTCGTATTCGCGCCATTGAGCTGACGCATTAGCAAATTCTGCGTCAGTCCCTTTGATCACGACTTCAAGCCGCTCCCGCGTCACGGCCCCGAATGCGCCGTAGGTGTTGACCAGGTGCAACGGCTCGAAACTGGCGTTCATGAGTTGTCTACGTGAAAACAAATTCCGGGCCGGTCGCCAACTAAGCGCCAGCACAATCACAGTAACAAAGCCCACCGCGACTGTATGCGGCACGCTCAGTTGACCGGAAACAGAGTGGGGGATCGAGAGCAAGCGCGAGAGGAGGCGGTCGTCGAAACACGGAATGCAAAGCACGATCGTGATGTAGTTGAGCCACGAGAGATTGCCGCTCAGGATCAACGTGATTTGAAACACGATAGTAATTGCACCGGCCCAATAACAAAGCGGCGCGGGCATAAAGTAGAACCACGGCACGATTAGCTCAGTGAAGTGATTGAATAACACGCCGGCTTTGTGGAACCAGCGCCGCGCATGATGCAAATACCAGCTCAGCCGGTTTGGCAGCGGCTGCGTTTCGTAATGATAAAAAAGGCAGGTGAGATCGCGCCAGCAGGGGTCGGCGCGCACCTTGATCATGCCAGCGCCGAACATTGTGCGGAAAAGCACCCACACGATCAGCCACATCACGATAACCGGCGGCCGCGTGTCTGATGAGCCGAGAAAAATTGCCAGGAAACCTGTTTCGGCCAGCATTGTTTCCCAACCGAATCCGTAAAACGTTTGGCCCACATTCAGGAGTGAGAGGTAGATGATCCAGAGCAATGCCCAGGTGAGCATCGACACGCCGAGTCCGAACGATTCTGAGAAACCGCTGACGGTAAAAATCGATAACGCAGTACCGCACCAAATTATCGTAGTGATGAACTGGTCCGAACAATTGATGTAAAACAAACTTGGTGCGCGGCGAAACGGAACGCGGCGCACGAAAAGCCGCACCGGTTGCAGGCCGCGCGCGCCAAGCAGTGGAATGAACTGATTAGCCGCGATCAGAAACGCAGTAAGGTAAATGCCTCCAAGGGCGCGTTGGAAGCAGAACCGCGTTAGCCAAAATTCGGTCGCGAAATGCATTCACGAACACCAACATAATGTAACGCACCTTTCGGGGAGCGCACGCTGGCTGTGAACGGCGCGCACGGAGTGACGCGCCCTACCCACAATACGCATTGGTAGGGCGGGCAGTCCTCCGCCCGCCGAAGGGATCATCAAGGTGGCACGTAAACCGCGTAGCCGCGGGGAGCGGACCAAAGAATCCACAACTGTCGCACACATCGCGCAAAAACCATCGCAGCTCCGATGTTGCCTGACTGCCGTTGCAAAAAAGATCGCAGTTTTTCTTTCCGGCGAACACAATAAGAGACGTTGAGGCACCACGTCTAGTAGGCGGTAAGGGGTGTGGCCTCGTAAAATAGGCGAAGGCAATGCGAAATAAGGAGCAAAAAGGAGATCTGACTGTTCAGGCGATTGCGGGCACGCACGTCGTGCTTCTCGGCATCGATCTACCGCAAACAAAGTGCCCGGGCTTGCTCGGATTTGCCTTGCGACGAGAGGATCATACCGAAGGGGAAAAATACTGGCTGTCAGGATACAAGACCTTCGCCAGCATCGAGCCATCGCCGCCGCCAGGTATTCTTTACTCGACACGGCAACATCCTATTCAAGGGTTCACCTGGTCGGATTTTTCTGCGAAACCTGAGCACGATTATACGTATGAAGTGTTTGCTCTGAGGGGTACCCCCGCGAGTCCGACCGAGTCAGAAAAAGTGGCAGTCGATATCACCACCGAGAGCGAACACGGCAGAACGCATCATGTGCATTTCAACCGCGGCGCTGCTGCGTCTCAGGAGTACACCCGGTTATTTGGCGACAAACGACCCGACCAAATAGGACCGGCAGCGTTCACGTGGCTTTCGCGCGGCGCAGCCGAATCCATTGCCGACTTCATCGGGCGGGCAGTTGGGCCGGGTTGGGGATTGCGTGTGGGTGCTTATGAATTCACGGATGACAAGGTGCTCCCAGCGCTTGGCACTGCTCGGGACAGTGGCGCTGATGTGCAGATTCTCTACCACGCAAAAAATGACGAACAAA
>DASXHS010000039.1:0-1571 GCA_036488345.1 Candidatus Udaeobacter sp. | reverse complement strand
TTCGATCCGGCGACGATCGCAGATCACGCCACCTTTGAAAAACCACATCAATACGCGACCGGGGTAAAACATGTGTTCGTGAACGGTGTGCAGGTCATCAAAAACGGCGAGCATACCGGAGCGAAACCGGGTCGGGCGTTGTGGGGACCGGGCAAGGCGAAATGAGATTTCTTAATTCCAATGCGACAACAAGCGGTGAAGGCTGCGCCCTCGGCACATCGACGCTGTAGTGTACGCTGTCATCAGCGCACTAGCGCGTGGCGTGCCGCGTTGGTTTGCTGGGGACAGCGGACTCTACAGCGGTCGCATGTTCAGTAGGCGTTGAAACTATGCGGCGGAGAGTCGAAGCTTAGTTTCAAATGGATCCGATCAAGAGCGTCAAATTACGCTGGCTTCAGGGTGCTTTGCACGACATCACCTACGAACTGTCGCGCTCGCAATTTTCCAGGTTTGCACCGCATGCGTTTCAACCGGCGATCAACGCGTATCGATGCGACACGTGTATTCGAATCTGTGTTGATCTCGCGGGAGTCGATCGTTCGCTGATCGATCTAACCGTCGAGCCGCGGCGCCTGGTGATTCGCGGCACGCGCGAGCTGCCGGAGCCGACCGGCGAGGAGGGATGCGCTCGGCAATTACTCGCGATGGAGATCGATTACGGACCGTTCGAACGGGAGATCACTTTTCCCGTTGACGTGGAGGTCGATAAGGCGCACGCCGAGCAGCGCAACGGGTTGCTCTGGATTTCGTTGCCGGTAAGAAAAGAATCATGAGCACAGAAAACTTGGACGCGTTGCAACCGGGCATGGATTCCAAGCCAACCGGCCAGGGTACCATCGCTCTCGGCATGGACGAGAGCCGCACGCCGAGAATTCCAGAAGAGCTATCGATTCTGCCAGTGCGCGGTTTGGTCGTTTTTCCGGGCACAGTTATCCCACTGAATGTTCAGCGAGCGGCTTCGCTTAAACTGCTCGATGACACCTTGCCACGCTCGAAGGTGATCGGGTTACTTACGCAGCGCGATGAGACGAAAGACGACCCGTCGCCGCAAGATCTGTATTCCGTCGGCACGGCCGCGCTCGTGCTCAAACTTGTTCGACAATCAGAGGATAACGTGCTCGTGATTGTCCAGGGACTGCGCCGTTTTTCACTGCGCAAAATCATTGCGACCGATCCGTTTCTGCGCGCTGAAATCGATTTGCCGCAATCGACTCTGCCGTCGCCAAGCAAGGAATGGGAAGCCACGTTCCGGAATTTGCGTGATTCGGCTGCGCGTTTGTTCGAGCTGACGCCGGACGCGCCGGAACAAGCGCGCATAATGATCATGAACATCGAGAATCCCGAGCAGCTCGCCGATTTTCTCGCGCCGAACCTCAATATAGATTTCGCCCAAAAGCAGGCGTTGCTCGACGAACTCGACGTCGAAAAACGGGTGCGTGCCGTGCAGCAACACATTTCGGCGCAGCTTGAGATCGCCCAGATCCAACAACGATTGCAAAAAGATGTCGCGTCGCAATTTTCCGACGCACAACGGCGCGCGTATCTGCGGTCCCAGCTCAAAGCGATTCAAC
>DASXHS010000037.1:0-8169 GCA_036488345.1 Candidatus Udaeobacter sp. | reverse complement strand
TTCGCTTTCGTGGGGATCGAGGTGGCATTGATTCCGAGTGGGGAAGTGAGAAACCCGGCACGCACAGTGCCGCGGTCGGCGTATCTCGCGCTGGTGATTACGACAATCATCTACCTGATGATCCAACTCGTCGCGCAGGGCACCCTCGGTCCCGATCTCGCAAATCATCCGGAGGCGCCGCTTGCTGAATCGGCGGCGACATTCCTTGGAAACCTCGGCCGCATGATTCTTCTGGCTGGCGCGAGCATCTCCGCATTTGGATTTGTGACGAGCGACATCCTGAGTTCGCCACGAATGATTTTTGCTTTTGGCCGCGACGGCGCGTTGCCGCAGTTCTTCGCGCATGTTCATCCGCGGTATCGGTCACCAGATGTCGCGATCATTACGTACGCAGCGCTCGCGTTTGCGCTTTCCATCAGCGGAACATTCGAGCGACTGGCGGTCCTTTCGAATGTCGCGGTTTTGTTGATGTATCTGCTCTGCTGCGCTGCTTGTTGGGTTCTGGTGCAACGGGATGTTCGCTCGGATGGAAAGCCGTTCAATTTTCCTGGAATGAAAATTGTGCCTGCACTGGCGATGCTTGCCATTGTTTGGATCCTCGCTCACGCGACGGTTCGCGAATTTCTCGTGACTGGAATCGTGCTGGCGCTGTCGTCAGTTTTCTATTTTGCGCGTACGGAGTTTCGTCGGAAAGCGTAGGCAAACGGCAAAAACCGATTAGCTTTTCGCCATGCGCGACAATTATCTCGAGGAGTATTATTCGTTCCTGCGGTTTCCAAGCGTTTCCACCGACGACAAGCACAAGAAAGAGTTGGTCGGATGTGCAAACTGGCTGGTGAACAAGCTCAACCGAATCGGTCTGCAAGCGCAGCTTGTACCTACGAAACGTCATCCCATCGTCTGGGCTCGCAACGAACACCGGCCTGGGCGTCCGACAGTTATGATTTACGGCCATTACGATGTGCAGCCGCCGGATCCTCTGGAACTTTGGGATTCACCGCCGTTCGAGCCTGTCTTGAAGAACGGCTACGTGTTCGCGCGGGGCTCCACGGACAACAAGGGGCAAATCCTTGCGCATATTCTCGGAATCCAGGAAACGATCGAGGAGCATCGTGATCTGCCGGTGAATTTGCATTTAGTGATCGAAGGAGAAGAAGAAATCGGCAGTGCGAATCTTGGCCCTTTTCTCAGTGAAAATCGCAATGCGCTGAAGTGCGACGTGGCAGTTATTTCCGACACCGGGATGATCGCGCGTGGCATGCCAACGCTGAGTTATGGGTTAAGGGGCGTTACGGCCCTTGAGGTCAAATTGACCGGTCCGAAAATGGATTTGCACTCGGGCGTTTTTGGCGGCGCTGTCGCGAACCCGATCACCGCATTGGCCCAAATGCTCGCAACACTTCACGATCGCGACGGCCGCGTGGCGATTGCAGGATTTTACGATCGCGTCAAACCACTCGAAGACTGGGAGCGCGAAGCGTGGCGCAAACTTCCGGTCGACGGCGACAAACTGATTCGCGAGGAGACAGGTGTACCCGAACTTTTCGGGGAGGCCGGGTACAATTCGGTGGAACGCATCTGGGCGCGGCCGACTGCCGAGATCAACGGAATCGGCGGCGGTTATCAAGGGCAGGGGACAAAGACGGTGATCGCCAGCCACGCGTTTGCGAAACTAACGTTCCGTCTCGTTCCCGACCAGAAGGGCGAGGAAATTCTGGAACTGGCGAAGACGCATTTGGAAAAAAATCTGCCCAAGGGTGTTACGATGGAAGTTGCCACGGGCCACAGCGGTCCGTGGTATCTCACAGATCCGCACTCCGCTATGGGCGAAGCGGCACAACGCGCATTGCGCAAAGCGTTCAACCGCGACGCCGCGCTCATCCGCGAAGGGGGCAGCATCCCGATTGTCTCCGAATTCCGGGAAATTCTCGGCGTCGAAACATTGCTCATGGGACTCGCCCTGCCCGATTGCCGCGCGCACTCACCTAACGAAAATTTTCCTCTCGAAAATTTCGAAGGCGGCATCCGTCTCAATAAAGCCATCCTTCAAGAACTCGCGCAATCGTAGCACAGATATCTTGTCTGTGGGACGGGCGGGCATCCTGTCCGCCACTGGACGGACTCGCCGTGGCGAGCCTGCCGATCTTCACATGCTGAAACGTGCGTTGTCTTCAGGGCATCCGGCCGAACTACTGAACTCGAATCTCCGCTGAGGACAGCGAACTACGGGACAATTGGCGTTTCACAGAAACGCCCTATAAGAAACTGATGGCATTCAAAACAGTAATTAGATGCTTTTTAGCCGTTGCAATAGCATTCGGCGCCCTTCCAACTGCGTATCCAGCCCAAGAGTCGTTAGGCACAAAAATCAAGAAGACCTTCGAGCCTGATCCAACGCCGAGTTCATCTCGCAAACACCGGAAGAAGAAAGCGACACCCACTCCAACGCCAACTGCTTCGCCAAAATCAAAGAAAGCTTCGCCGACTCCATCCCCGATGCCGAAGAGCAAATCAAAGCGCAAGAAAACGTCTCCTACTCCAACACCGGACGAATCGCCATCGGCAACAGAGACTCCGACCGCGACTCCTGCGGAATCACCCGAAGCTGGTCGAGGAAAAAAAGGCTGGCCTAACGTGAGTCTTTCTCCGGATGCAATAGAGGGTTACGAGAAAGACCCTCCCAAAGTTCGCCAAATTCTGGACGCCGGGCTCGCGCTAACAAAACAAAATCTGGGTTACACTTATGGTTCTGCCGATCCCGCGAACGGCGGCATGGATTGTTCCGGTTTCATTTATTACCTCCTTAAGCAAAACGGCTTCTCCGACGTGCCGCGCGATTCCAGCCAACAGTATGTATGGGTGCGCAAAGCGGGAAATTTGTATGCGGTTTTGAGTCGCAAGGAGGATTCATTCGAATTCGATGACCTTAAGCCCGGCGATCTGCTTTTCTGGCGCGGCACCTACAACATCGATCGCGACCCGCCGATCACGCACACGATGATTTATCTCGGCCGCGAAAAACGGACGAAAAAACGCGTAATGATCGGATCAAGCGACGGCCGCACTTATGACGGCAAACAGCGCTGGGGCGTCAGCGTTTTCGATTTCAAAATGCCGCCGCCACCAAAAAGCGGCGACGCGAAAATCAGTCCTGTCTTTATTGGTTACGGGCGAATTCCGGGCATAGCAGCGCAATAAGGCTATTGATCGCCTATCGTTTCCGCAGCAGTCGGAGTCGATTTCGATTGTGTTTGTAATGCCGGCCCGAGCGGAGACTGATGAACGCGCCGCTCATATTCGACGAACGCGATCGTGATCAGAATGAGTATGACGATGAGCGCGACGCGCTGTTCATTCTTCGAAAGTTCGAAAATCCTGAACAGACGTTTCATGTCATCGTTACGAAACTTAGTTTAGCTGTTGCACTCTGTTGCTTCTATCCAGTAACGCGCCTGTCGTGTTGAGCGAAGCGAAACATCTCTGACTCCTTCTGGGTGACGCGCCGCATTAAATTGAACAGAGATTTTTCACTTCGCTCAGAATGACAACAACGGCTACGCTTCATTTTTTCGCGTAGCGAATTGGATCTGTGATTCCGGCTTCGCGAAAGCCTTTGAGCCGCAGGAGACAGGAATCGCATTCGCCACAGGCGAGACCTTCCGGCGTTGGATCATAGCAACTATGGGTAAGCGAGAGATCGACGCCGAGATCGATTGCTTTGCGAATGATGTCCGTTTTGGAAAATTTGATCAACGGGGTGTGAATCTGGAAGCGTCGGCCTTCCACACCGGCTTTGGTTCCGAGGTTGGCGAGGGTCTCGAACGCCTCGATAAATTCCGGACGGCAATCGGGATAGCCGCTGTAGTCGATTGTGTTTACGCCGAGAAAAATGTCATTGGCCGGAATCACTTCCGCCCAGGCAAGCGCGTACGCGAGAAAGATGGTGTTGCGCGCGGGGACGTATGTGATCGGGATGTCGTGGGTGATTTCTGTTTCCGAACGCTGCTTCGGCACGGCGACATCGTCCGTGAGCGCGGAGCCGCCGAAGACGCGCAGGTCGATTTTCGCGATGCGATGCTCTTTTATGCCTAACGAATTGGCAACACGCTGAGCGGCTTCTGTCTCGATCTGGTGACGCTGGCCATAATCGAATGACAGGGCGCATGTTTCGTAGCCTTCTGCGATTGCGACTGCCAGCGTGGTTGTCGAATCGATTCCGCCGCTCAAGAGCACGACTGCGCGTTTCATGTTCTTGTGGCGCCTTCCTGTAGGGGACGACGTTGTCGTCCCGTGGGAAGCCCACGGCTTCCCCTACAGCTACAGATCATCACGGTCAGCTTTGCGAAATTTCGCACCCGGATACTCGGCACGGACAGTGAGGGCGATTCCGCCGCGCGCGGAGAATTGCGCGGTGACGATTGCTTCGCGCGGCGCGCAGGCTTTCACGAAATCGTCGAGAATGCGGTTCGTGACCGCTTCATTGAATGCGCGCTCGTTGCGATATGACGCGAGATAGAATTTCAGTGACTTACTCTCGACGCAGAGACGGTCGGGCACGTAATCGATATCGATCCTGGCGAAATCGGGCTGGCCTGTGACGGGACAAACGGAAGTGAAATCGTCTGTTTCGAAATGAATATGGTAATTTCGTTTAGGAGCAGGATTCGGAAACGTTTCCAAACGCGCCTCGGCAGGCGATGCGGGAAGTTTTGCGTCGCCGTGCCCGAGCAATGTTAATTCGCCTGCGCGTTTACGTTTTGCCACACCTCTAGTTAATTCGTCACCCGCACGACGTTCAAGTCGCGTCTTTCGGGTAGCGCATGCGTCTCGCGTGCTGGTTTCGGCGTCGCGCCGAAACAATCTTCTCGAAAAAGTTGAAAGTTGCATGGAGTTCGACGGGTCCAGAAAAGTTCGCGATCGCGAGACGCGTTCGCCAGCACGCGAGACGCATGCGCTACCTGGAAAATGCACGCAAATCGTCGGCCACCTCCGGATATTTCGCCGCCAGCGCTTCGACATCGCCGATTTCGACGTAAACTTTCTCTACGCCGGGCCATTCGAGTTTGAAAATCGAACGTCGAACATCGACCGTCCAACTCCGAAGGGATTTGCGAGCAAGCATCGAATCGGCTCATGGATATCGAACCTGAAATTTCAAATAACAAAAATCGAACAAGCGTGATCGATGTAATCGCCCACGACCCGAAAACCGGAGAGGCGGTTCTTATTATGAATGAGCCTAACGAGTGGGACGACTCGGACGAGCAACTGCTTTCGTTACAGGAACGGTTTAACGCGTACGTTTCATTTTTGCTCGATGGCGAAATGGAGTCCGGTCATCCCGAGCTCGCCGGCAAACCGGCGCGGATTGAGGTGCGTTGCACGCACATGCCGGATTCGCGAGCGCTCGAGTTGCTCGGGTTGATTCACGACCAGTTGGCGTTTCAAGACATCAAGATGGAAGTCGTCATCCGAAATGACGAAACCCGAATCTCGAATGACGAAGGAATGACGAAGTCCGAATGACGAAGCGGTTATCGCTCATCATTTCTTAATTTCGGACTTCTTTCGGCATTCGTGCTTCGTCATTTTTGGCATAAGACGCGTCGCGGTGGCGTTGCTGACCAGATCCTACAGAATAGCCCAAGGTTGCACCACGGGATTGAAAGCCTGGCCTCGTGGACGTCGTTCGCAGCGTTGCAGCCTCGACTTCGCGGAATGCCGCGATTCAAGGCTTCGGAGATTCCAACCGCGTGAAGAAATCGTCGAACAACGAGTCGTAAATCCGGCTGCGCTCAGGGTGATATTGAACCGCGAGTCCGAACGGATATTTGCGCAGCCGCACCTGCTCGATGATGCCATCATGCGCAGCCCAGGCCTCCACTTCCAAGTCGTCGCCTAATTGATCGATCGCCTGGTGATGCGCGCTGTTCACTTTGGGAAAACGATGAGACGCCCCACGCGCACTGCGCAACGATTGAACATCACGATGCTTTTGGTCGGGCAGATTGTGTCCCCGGATGTCGAGCTTAAGCGTGCCGCCGAGTGCGACGTTGAAGACCTGAAGGCCTTTGCAAATTGCCAGGATCGGCAATCCGCGCGAGAGCGCGTTCTGGACAGCCTGAAACTCCCAACGGTCGCGCTCAGGGTCGATCTGTTTATCCAATACCGAAGGATCCGGAACGTCCTGCCGCAGAAATTCCGGGGAAATATCGGAGCCGCCTGAGAGTAAGAGGCCGTTCATATC
The DNA here is from genome assembly GCA_036488345.1 of Candidatus Udaeobacter sp. Taxonomy (GTDB): domain Bacteria; phylum Verrucomicrobiota; class Verrucomicrobiia; order Chthoniobacterales; family UBA10450; genus Udaeobacter. The sequence continues at coordinate 1,922 of DASXHS010000037.1, read as the reverse complement.
ATCGAGCGGAACATTTCGAGTGCGTGCGTTCCAAACTTTGGTCTCAGGATGTTTCGCAAAAATTGCGCGAAAGCTCTTGGCGTCTTTTTGACGGATCCAGGTGGCCAGATTTGGCATTGGGCGAATTTGCGACTTGCCAATGGCCATGTAAAGAGCACTTCGATGTTGAGCGTGGATGTATCGAACGGATTACGCGAGGAACTGGAAGACCTGGCTCTCAAAAAGAAGGCTCGGGCCATCGGAGTAGCACTGCACGATCTCGAGACCGGATTCCGATTTTCGTTGCGCGGCGACCGGTGGTTCCATGCGGCAAGCACGATCAAGGTCGCAGTGCTTCTGGCAGTATTTCGAGCGGCAGACCAGGGCCGGCTTCGGCTCGATGACTCATTACACGTGCGAAACCGGTTCTTCAGCGCAGCAGACGGATCGATCTTTCGCGTCAGCCAGGATCGCGACGCGACACCGGAACTGTACGCGGCTATTGGACGGACTGCGAAGATCTCCGCGCTTGCGCACGCGATGATCGTCGGGAGCAGCAATCTCGCGGCGAACTTGCTGCTGGATTTTGTGGGAGTGGAATATGCGCGGACGGTTCTGCGGGAAGCGCAAGTTGACGGGGTTGAGCTCCGGCGCGGCGTGGAAGACCACGGTGCACACGACCGCGCGATAAATAATGAAGCGACTGCCGACGGATTGTTGAGTTTGTTGTCAGCGATCCGCGGTGATTTTCTTACGCCTGAAAGCAAAGGAGAGGTAATCCGCATTCTGCTGGAGCAACGATTCAACTCGATGATTCCCGCCGGTCTTCCGGCTCACGCCACAGTCGCGCACAAGACAGGAGAAATCTCGACCGCCTCACATGATATTGGAATCGTCTACCTGCCCGAACGCGAACCATACATCACCGCCATTTTAACTGAATTTGATCCGGAAAGAGAGGGGCGGCGTGAAACAGTCGCAGCAATTTCCGAAACGATTTATCGGTCGCTGGTGCAAACGAAGCCGAAATCAAATGAGGACTGAGTTTCTGCGGCCGATTGACGGTTTGCGGCTAGCCGAAGAGTATCGCGCGCTGTTGCGACCGGGCGCAAGCGAGACCGGTGCCGACGGTACGGTTCATCGATTGCCGCGTTTCTTTTATGAAATTGGCAGCTGGGAGGTAGCGCATGAAATTCGGCTGGCGCCGCACTTCACGCTCGCGGAATTGATGCTCGTCGATTGTCGCGAGGCGAGGTTGCTCCTAAGCCAGTTCCCTCATTACGCACCGTGTGCAATCGTTTTGCTTGCCAGATTTCTGGAGGCGCTTCGGCGCGAAGTTGACGCGCCGGTATTCATCAGCGCAAACGGCGGATACCGGTCGGCCGCGCATCAGATTGGAGGCGCAAAAAGCATTCATGCCTGGGGTACGGCGGCAAATATTTACCGGATTGGCGATACTTTTCTGTCCGACACGAAGTCGATGGAGAAATATCGGACGATCGCAGCGTCACTTGGCCCGGCTGTTTTTGTTCGGCCATTTGGACGTGAAAAAGGACAGACCAGCGACCAACTCCACATCGATTTAGGATACGTGAGGTTAACTCCGCGCGAATGCAGCGAAGCGAGTTAATCTTGCATTGAGCCGATGAAGGACCGCCGAACAGAACGCGACGCGCATCGTCTTCGCCTTCGCACGCTTGGGGCAACACCGCCGCGAGCGGTGATTGGGTTGGAAGCGGAATTTAATCTCTTCGTAAATGGACGCAGACGGCGTCCGGAAAAAGTCTTTGGTGATCCCAGCCGGCGGGTGCGACGGCGAATGATCCCGCGCACCGGCAAATCGTTTCAATTGCCCGCAGGCGGCGCGATTTATTTCGATACCGGCGTGATCGAAGTCGCCACGCCCATTATTGAATTCGAGCCGGGCTGTTGTTATCGCGCGA
>DASXHS010000015.1:0-9055 GCA_036488345.1 Candidatus Udaeobacter sp. | reverse complement strand
GTATTTACATCGCGCACGCCAAATCCTTTCGCGTACACGACTTTGTCCTGAAATACGACCGCGATCGCGAGACCGGGTACCGCGTTTTCCTGAATTTTCTGTTGTGCCAGCTTTTCGAGTTTTTGAACCGCGCTAGTTACTTGCTCTGAGGTGACATAACCTTGCTGCGGTGGCGCTGCAGAAGATATTTCAAGAACGAGCGTTGCGATGCTGGTTAGAACAACGCGGTGAATGAGTCGCATGAATTTATTAAGCAGTTACATCCTCGGGATCAAAGCGACGCGAGGACGCGTGCGCACTCCCAAAGCTTACGCGAAAGAAAATCGGCGTCTTGCATACATTTCGCACGAGGTGCTCTGGAGTGCGATGCGTCTTCGCATCGTTTTGTCTCTGCGTGACTACAACCCGATCGGATGTCTGGCGTCAAAGCCACTCGGTGGCCGGTAAGCTGGGTACCAACGGGGCGCCCATTTGCCGTTGTAGTGATCAAATGGCGTAGTGTCCAGGCGCAGCCCTGCAATAACTGCGAATGTGTGTCCCTCCCGCGCGTAGACGGTGATCCATTTGCCGGGACCGCGTTCGCCGTAGCTGCGAAACTCGGTTGAGCTCATCGGCGAGTTGATCAAACCAGCCGCGGCCAGAACGTAGGAGATCGTGCCGGAACAATCGTAACCGTGGTCGTTGAACGATTTGTGGCCGCCGCCGTAACGATAAGGCTTTGACCGAAGTTGATTCGCTGCCCAGATCGCGCGTTTTACCGAAATCGGTGCGTTCTTCGGTGCGGCGGCTTTCCCCCATCGAAGGCGCGCACCTTTGCCCGACACAACAGGTCCGGAACTCGGAAAAAGATCGGCCGATGCCGATGGAAGGATCAATCCTGAGATGACGACAGTTAGCAGGATTTGACGTTTGACCGGATAGATAAACTCCTCCGGGTCCGTCTTCTACAAAAGGAAAGTGGCGGATGAAAGAAAAATTTTAAAGCTTTGGTGGATCGTTTTGTCCTCAAGACGATGGCAAACCAATCGCCAAACGCGCAATATCAGGTGGCAAGCCGCGTTGCCAACGCGTTGAGGACAACGCGTTCCACCAAGGAAATTTTGTGATAAACTGCCAGCATGATCCGCGCGATCGCGTTGCCGGTGATGTTTCTCACTAGCGCGATGATCGCATTAGCTGCGGATCAACCGAACAGTTCTGACGAGCCCGGTGAGTTCGACGTTGAGCCGCCGATATTGAAGCAAAATCTTTCCGACGAACTCGCTGAGGCGGGAACGCCCGACGGCGACGTTGCCCGATGCGAAAAAAAACTGGAGCGTTCCAAACAAAATGCCGCCGGCGCGGAACGCATGTGGAGGATTGGTGTGCTTGCGAAAGTCGAGGTGGAGCAGCGAGCATTGAAAGTGATCAAGTGCGAAGCTGAAGTCGCAAGTGCGCGAGTCGTCCAAGCCAAAGGAACAGTCGCCGAGCAGGAGTCCCGCGTTGCGTCTGGTCAAGCCACAAAACAAGAGCTGGAAGTGGCGAAAACAGCGCTCGCGCAATTGATCGAAGCCGAGCAAAAAGCAGTAGCAAAACGCGAGACCGCCGAGCTTGAATTTGCCGAAGCGAATCTGCGGCGTCAGCAAAGATTGCTTAAACTCGGCAGCGCGCACAAATCCGACGTAACCAACGCGGAAGAAAAACTTGCCGAGCTCAAAACGCCGAAAAATTAGCTCGAAAATTGTAGAGCGTTTGTGTCAAACGCCGTTCCATTTGTTTGGCGTCTGACGCAGACGCTCTACCAAGTGCCGCTCAATATCCAGCGGCCATCCCGTCTTTGCGTGATTCGCTGGCCCCGACGTAAACGCGCCGGCCGTCATGCATTTCGACTTTGATCGCTTGATAACCACCGTAACCGCCGACGTCGAAACGGACGTCATGACCCTTCTTGCGCAGTTCGCGCACCGTGTCGTATGGAATACCGCTTTCGACTTCAACGTATCCACCTGAAGCGTTCATCTTTTCACCTGTAGGTTCGTTGTCGCCTTCATGCTGCCAGCGGGACGCATCGCCGGCTTCCTGGACGTTCAAACCAAAATCAATCTGATTTGTGAGCACCTGTACATGACCCTGCGGCTGCATGCCGCCGCCCATGACACCGAAAGCTTCCCACGGTTTGCCATCTTCCATCACGAATCCGGGAATAATGGTGTGAAAAGGACGCTTACCGGGCGCATAAACGTTCGCGTGCTGCGGGTCCATCGAGAAAAGCTCGCCGCGATCTTGAAACATGAACCCTAGGCCGGCCACGACGATACCGCTGCCCATCCCACGGTAATTGCTTTGGATGAGCGACACCATGTTGCCTTCATCATCGGCGGTGCACATGTAAATCGTATCGCCGTCATCAATAAGTGAACTGGAGCCGGCCCGCCCTCGGGCCGATATCTGAGTAGAGCGGCGCGGCGGCGCGCCGGCTCCAATTTGCGGATTCCCTGCCTCTACAGTTTTGGCTGCGTGATTCGGGTCAATCAATTTACGACGCTCTGCCGCGTATTGTTTCGAGAGAAGCCCGGGCAGAGGAGTCTTCGCAAAATCCGGATCTGCATAAAATTTTGCTCGATCGGCCCACACAATCTTCTTTGCCTCGATCATCGCATGGAGTGTCTCCGGCGAGTTGCGTCCCATGGCGCTCAGATCGAATCCTTCGAGAATGTTTAACATCTGCAGCGTGGCGATGCCCTGACCGTTCGGCGGAAGCTCAAATATATCGTAACCGCGATAATTCACTGAGACGGGATCAACCCACGTCGAGCTATGCTTCTCGAAATCGGTTTTCCGCAGGAACCCGCCGTTGGCACGCATAAACGCGTCGATCTTGTCAGCGATCTCGCCTTTGTAGAAAGCGTCGCGCCCTTTCTCGCCAATCAACTGCAGCGTTCTCGCCAAATCTGGATTTTTAAAAACGTCGCCTTTAGCGGGAGTGCGTCCTTTGCCATCAAGCGTGTAGGTCTCGGCAAATGCTCCGGGCAATCCTTTGTAGAGTCGCGGACCAAACGACCAGTAATACGCGATCAAATCGGTAACCGGAAAACCTTCCTCGGCATAACGAATCGCCGGGGCGAGATCGTCGCTCAATTTCAGTTTGCCGAATTTTTTGTTTAGCTCCGCCCACGCATCGACGCAGCCGGGTACACTGATCGGCAACATGCCGCGCGGCGGAATAGTCTCACTATGCAGTTTCGCTAGTTCTGCTTTCATCGCGTCGTAAGTCAGGCCCAGCGGCGACCGACCGCTTCCGTTGATTCCGTAAAACTTGTTTTCTTTCGCGCTGTAAACGATCGCGAACAAATCGCCCCCGATGCCGTTCGAGACCGGCTCCATCAACCCGAGCGCCGCGTTCGCTGCGATTGCTGCGTCTACTGCGCTGCCGCCACGCTTTAAAATTTCGATCCCGACCTCTGTCGCTGCCGGCACGCTGGTACAAACCATTCCGTGCGTCGCCAAGACTTCCGATCGCGTGGCGAAATTTTTACCTGTAATGCGATCGATCTGCGCATCCGAGGATAAAGGTGATCCGACGGTAACCAGTGCAAATATCAGTCGGTGAATTCCGCGCATCCCCGAAATTAACGCCCTCCAGCTAAAGAGCGCACTTGAATTTTGGGCTGCCGGATATATTTGATTGCCGCTGCCAATGAAAATCTCCAACGACGACCAGCGAGCGATCGGGCTGATTTTGTTCAGCGTTGGCGTCCTTTCCTTCCTGATAGGCCTCGCCGGGCATCTCAAAGAAAATTATCATTACCGCGGCGAGATATCGTGCACCGGCTTTACCATTGCTATTATTCTGGCTGGAATTGGCGTCGTGTTGTTTTTGGTTTCGCTGAGGAAGAAACAAGGCTAACGCCGTGACTGTAGGGCGTCTGTGTCAGACGCCGAGCGATCTAGCCAGGCGTTTCACAGAAACGCCCTACAACTCTAGTTTGAAGATCCGAGAAAGCGACCCGGCGGCGACCCTTATGAGATCGCCGCCTTTTCCCTTGTCGCTCAAAACGAGCGGGAAATTAGTCTTCCAACGCGTCGTGCAGCTGTTTCCTAGCGTTCTGCATGTCCTGATGCGCCTTTTGGATCGCATCGAGTTTCTTCTGCTGGTCCGCCGTCAGGATTGGCCGAATTTGCGACAGTGTGCTGTTCATCACTGTATGCATCTTCTGCATCGCCTCCTGATGAATGGCGGCGATTTGCGGTTTGGCTTGATCAAGGATCGGCTGGACCTTCGCCTGTTGATCGGCAGTCAGGTCCAACTTATTGGTGATCCCACTCAGGCCGAACGCGTGGCCGTGTCCGGCACCGCCAGGGCCCGGTTGTGCCTGCACAAGGACAAAGCCTCCAAGCGCGATCGCGCCGGCGGCTACAATTGCTAATAGGTTTCTTTTCATAGTTGGTTTCATTTATTTTCTGCAAAGCGCCCTTTGCGCCTTTGAAAGAAATGACCGTGCGCATAGAAGAGCGGTTACAATAATTTTTTTCAACGCGACCGTGCCAGGCCGCAGGTGCTTGGCACAAGTGCGTCTAAGCGAGAAGTTGTAACCAAAGCGTAGCCAAGCCGGTCATGGTTAATGGTGTGGATGCGCTCTTGATCACATGGATGATTTTGACGCAGGCGCGCTGGTTAAAGCTGCGCTTCAAAATGACGATGAGGCAGCTCGCGCGCTGGTGCGACAGCTTTATCCGTTGGTTGCCAAGATCGTTCGGTCGCATCGGTCGCGTCGAACCCCGGAGGAAGATCTCTGCCAAATGATTTTCATTAAAGTATTTCAAAAGCTGTCGCAGTTTTCGGGCAACGTGCCGCTAGAGCACTGGGTCTCGCGCGTTGCGGTCAACACTTGTCTCAACCAAATCGAGTCGGAAAAAGTGCGGCCGGAAGTGCGGCATGCTGACTTGAGTTTAGAAGAGCAAGCGGTGGTTGAAAATCTCGCAAGCTCCAGCGACGAACTGACGCCGGACAAGCGCTTCGCTTCGCGCCAACTGGTGGAGCATCTTCTGGCTGCGCTGAAGCCGGTCGAGCGGTTGGCGATCGATTTGCTATACTTGCAGGGGCGCAGCGTGGAAGAAATACACAAGATCACTGGCTGGAGCGCGGCGCTCGTTAAAGTGCGAGCATTTCGAGCCCGGCAGAAAATGAAACAACAGCTCGCGAAAATTTCGGAAGAAGAAAAGCGATGAAAAACGAACAGATCGATCGGTTGCTGCAATCTGCGGCACAGGCGAACGAAGAGGTTCCGGCGGCAATGCCTTTTGGATTCGATACTCGCGTGGTCGCGCTCTGGCGCGCTGGTATGCCAAAGGCGAACGGCGTGATGCAATTGCTTCGACGCGTGGCCGTGTTGTCGATGGCGGTGATTGTCATATCAACCGTCGCAGCAATTCGCGAAGCAAATCAAAGCCGCGAAATCCGCGAATCATTCGCGAATGAATTCGCCATCGCGGATTCAGCGATCCAGGATGAGTTTTGAAATGAACCGGGCGTTGCAATGGAAACTCATCGCCGGCTTCCTTCTGGTTTTTGTCGCGGGTGGAATCACCGGCGCGTTCGTTGGGGGATCATATGCGCGGCGTCATTTCTTTGAATTGCATCATCCCGAGCGGATCGGCGGGCGAATGAAAGAAAGGCTTCGCGCCGAACTCAATCTGACCCCGGAACAACTGGCGAAAATTTCGCCAATCGTCGACAAGACAACTGCTCAACTGCGAGATATTCGGAGAGACACGGGTCAACGAGTTCGCCAAATCATTGCCGACGCGCATCGCCAGATGGGTGCCGAGCTTAATGACGAACAGCGTGAAAAGCTGAAGCAAGTAGAAGAGCGACATCAGCACTGGCGACATCATCACTCCCACGATTCTTCGGAGGAACCGCCGTCGGCCACACCTAGGTAGGGACGCCGCGCTGCGGCGTCCGGTCGGCGCATCGCGCCGACGCCACCTTTGTTTGCACTCCTCAGAAGCGCAGCCCGTTTTCGAAAAAAATTCGTTCGCGTTCGACGTCTGCGCCACGGCTGACAAAAAGATCGCGTATTTCAGGCGTGTAATAGCCGCCGTTGTAAGAGGGATTTAATCCTAAGAAAATTTTTCCGCCCGGCGCCAGGTGATGTTGTAAATCGCGAAGAAAGAAATCCCATTCCGCTGTTCCCCAGCGTTTTTTAGCCGGATGATAGAGGTAAAAGTTCGCCGAAAACGCCGTGATCCAATCGAATTGTTGACCGAGGTCTGGCAGCGGCTCGAAGGCGGCGATCTTGTAAACAACTCGGTGCACGTCGAACAACTCCAGTAGTTCGCCGAACAACGGAACACGATCCATGTCGAGGCCGATGACGGAATGGCCCAGATTCTTCAGGATGAACAAGAAGAATCCGCCTCCGCACCCGAGATCCAAAACACGCCTTGGCTCCGAGCGATGAAGATTCAAATCCTGCACACGTTCACGATTCAATCGCAACCACGGCTCGATATCTGCGTATTTAGCGTAGCCCGCAGCGGAATTGGCATATTGCTGCTGGATCTCACGTGCGCGATCCAAGTCGACCTGCGCAAGCATCGTTCTGAGCGGCACGGGAAAAATCGAGCGTTGCGCCCTGCGCCAGCCGCGCCGGTAGGTTAGTGGGTCGGTGAACTTGAGGATCTTGCGGGACAATTTCATTCTGGAAAATCGATCAACTGTAGGGCAACCAGTCCGGTTGCCAACCGTCGCGGCTGCAGGCGTGCGCCTGTCCTACAAATTATCCATAATTTCGCGCAGAAGCTGCGGGCCCCGATAAACCAGGCCGGTGTAAAGCTGAATCAATTGTGCGCCCGCCTGAAATTTTTCCCGCGCCGATTCTGCGTCGAAAATTCCACCGGAAGCGATCACTGGAATTTTAGATCGAGCATTAATTTCACGCACCAATACGGTCGATTTTTCTCGGAGTGGCGTTCCACTCAAGCCCCCCGCTTGATCCAGTTGCGGCGCAATCGAAGAGTGATCCAGCGTGGTGTTCGTGGCGACGATTCCCGAGACGCCGTTCTCTTCACATACAGCGAGAATGGCTGTCAGTTCGGCGTCTGACACGTCTGGCGAAATTTTCACAACCAGCGGTTTTGGAGCTGTTCCTGCTTCATTGCCAATGGCGTGCAGTAACTCCGAAAGCCTTTCAGGCTCCTGCAACTCGCGCAAACCAGGTGTATTTGGCGAGCTGATATTCAACGTGATGTAATCGGCAAAGTCCTGCAGCCTGCGAAACGAGTAAAGGTAATCCTCTGTCGCTTGTTCGAGCGACGTTGCTCTCGACTTGCCGATGTTGATCCCCACCGGAACGACTGGCCATCGGCCGCTTTCCCGCAGCGCCGCCAATCGTTGCGCAATCACGTCCGCGCCGTCGTTGTTGAAACCAAGCCGATTGATCAGCGCTCGTTGCTGCGGCAGTCGAAAAATACGCGGTTTGGGATTTCCAGGCTGCGCTTTTGCGGTCACGGTACCGATCTCGATGAAACCGAATCCGAGCGCTGCCCACGCGGGAAGAGCAACACCGTTTTTGTCCAGCCCAGCCGCCAGTCCAATGGGGTTTGGGAAATTAAGACCAAAAAGCGTTTTTGGTTTTGACGGTAGCTTAAAGGATTTAAGAACGCGCAACGCAGGATCGAAACGCGACGCCCTTTGGAGCAATGCGATGGTGAGATGATGCGCGGTTTCGGCATCCAAAGAAAACAGCAGCGGCCTAACGAATACCTCGTACGTTCCGCGGACGCCCTTCATTTCTCATTAACACCCGGCTTCAGCCGGGTGCCTGCATAACCACACCAAAAAAGCCGTTTAAGCGGCTTCAACTCAGGTGATCGAGTGGTCACCGGACTAAAGTCCGGTGTTAATGAGATTCGTGTTCCGCATTGGATCATATGGTCGGCCTGAGCACGCGCAATCACTTTCCAATGCAAAACTGGCTGAAGACGGAGTCGAGAATCTGTTCCACATCCACGACGCCAATGACTTCGCCGACTGCGCGCAGCGCTTGATCAAGGTCAACCGCAACGTACTCCCCGGATAATCCCTCGCCGAGCGCCGTGCGTGCGCGATCGCATGATTCCAAGGCGCGACGGAGACAATCGCGATGACGAGTATTAATCGCGATCGCGCTCTCTGGTCGCAGATTTTGCTGGCGAATGCGTACCAGAATTTCTTCCTTCAGTTGTGGGAGTCCGTCTTCGGTAGCGCACGAAATTCGCAATGCCGGGAAATCCCTCCAATCTTTGTCCTCGGGCAAATCGCTTTTATTCAAGACAACAATTTCGTTCGGATCGCTTGTCGCTCCGTTGAAATGCGGGGGCTTCGGCGAATTGCGGTCAGCGATATGAAGCCGCAAATCAGCCAACTGTAGTGATTTTTGTGTGCGCTCGATTCCAGCACGCTCCACTTGGTTTTCCGACGCGCGCAAGCCCGCGGTGTCGAGGAGTCGGATTGACACACCCTCCAAATTGACCATTTCTTCGATCGTATCGCGCGTCGTGCCGTGCGTATCGCTGACAATCACGCGATCGTAGCCAAGCAGGCGATTTAGCAAACTCGATTTGCCGGCGTTTGTCGCACCGTAAATCACCACGCGCACGCCTTCGCGCAGCACACGACCCTGATCGGCGGTCGCGAGCAACATGGCGATTTGATCTCGAACAGAATCAAGCCGGACGCAGAGCGTTTTGTCTTCGTCGGGCTCAATGCCTTCCTCCGGAAAATCAATCGAGGCGTTGATGTGCGCCAGCAGAGCGATCAATTCATCGCGAATATTTCTGACTTGATCGCCGAGTTTGCCTTCGAGTTGTTCAGTCGCCGAACGCAGCGCCAGATCGGTTCGGGCACGAATCAAATCGATCACTGCCTCAGCCTGGGTGAGATCCATTTTACCGTTGAGAAATGCGCGCTCGGTGAATTCACCTGGACGCGCTGCGGTGGCGCCTGCACGCAGACACGCTTCGAGAACTTTTGCGGAAACGAGGGTGCCGCCGTGACAACTGATCTCGACGAGATCTTCGCCGGTGTAACTAG
>DASXHS010000009.1:0-25726 GCA_036488345.1 Candidatus Udaeobacter sp. | reverse complement strand
ACTTTCATCATTTTCGTAGTTCGTGGCGCTGTAATATCCGCCATAGTAAAGGAGAGGCGAGTAGCCGTATCCGTAACCATAGCCATAGTTACCATACCCGTATCCGTAGCCGGAGTAGTAGGACGGATAGGAATAGTACGACGGATAAGAGTACTCAGACGAATCATAGGGTCCGTATGGGTAGTAACTCGAGTTCCAGCCCCACCACCATGGAAAGCCGAAGTTGCCGATAAAGATGATTTTATTGAAACGGTGGGAGCGTCGAAGGCTCAAGGATGAATTCATCATCGGAGCGCGGTGCATCGGCATTCGGGCAATCGAAGGTGGCGTGAAAGCGCCGCGCGGTCCGATCCGGGAACCTGAACTACCGTGCCCCCTCATCTGCGCGGTCGCAGTCGAGGCTGCGAAAACACATGCTACCACGCAACCAAGGAGAACGAATTTTCTCCAGTCCATAGCGTTATACGTTTCCAAAGATTGAAACCCCCGGGCTTCGAAAGTTGCGGTACTGGAAAAGATAAAAGATAACGACCGTGTTACAAATGCACCGCCGCTCGGCCGACTGCAGCAATCGCTAAAACTGCCGGGCGCTTACAATTCGTTAAATTCGCTCCTTAAAAAGTGAATCCTGCGTTGGTCGTGCACGATAAGCAGTGGAAACCGCACACGGTCCGCTACGATGCGATGAACGCGATGTTCCTCAATGAGTTTCTGAAAGAGCATCGCAAAGTGCAGGAACAAAAGGCGACGATTGCGCAGATAAAGCGAGACCTCGGTGTGACACGTTGCGCAGCCCACTGCGCGTCTGAACGAGCAGGCCGCGCGGGTCTTCAGAAAGTGAGCGGCCAGAGTTTGAAGCAAGCAAACCGGCGCCGGAAGTGCCCAACGATCCCTAAAGCAGCTCTGCCCGAACAAAACAGCAGCCTTCAATCAGCCGTCATCCTCCACCGCGTGGCGGTTTTTTTGTTTCACGCAGCAACATTGACCACTTTTGAAACCAGCCTTGTGCTCGTGATTGCTGCCTAGCAGGCTAGTCATCGTCCGGATCCGTCGGTACTGTTTTGTCATTCAGGAAATAGGTTTCGTCCTTCGCTGCACTCACACGCTGGAAGGGCCGGGGTGGCTGGTCCATACGGAAGAAGTCTGTCAGGTCGGTCCTGGCACGACGGTCGGCAAAGGTGAGCTCACCTTCTGGAATCCCGAAGTTATGCTCGATGAAACGCAGAATGCTGCCGAAGTCATGCCGGAAATTGCTGATATAAGCTGCCGGCGTGTAGGCGGAGACGACAAGCAGCGGAACGCGGAATCCATACTGGTAGTCGCCTTCATGCAGAGGCAGAATGGTCGGTGGCTCATGATCGTACCAGCCGCCCCAATCATCCCACGTGATAAAGATAGCGGTATTGTGCCAATAATTTTCACCGTTGGGACACGTTGGTTGGTTGCCAATGGCATTGACAATGGCTGCCACCCAGGCAGGTCCACCTGTGTTATTCGGACTTCCGGCGTGATCGGAATTTTGCCCGGCCGGAATAACCCAGCTCACCGATCGGAGATTACAGCTCCTGATGTCGGCTAGCACATCCGACGGTCTGAGATCCACGTGGTTTAACCACTCCTGACCCGTACAGGTTCCTCCCGGCCCAGTCGACTCGCAGATATGGGAAATAGCATTCGGCGCCGTCCAGATGGAACCCGCGCTTGGCGTATAGTATCTCCACGAGAACGGTGCCGGCAGGATATCCGGAATGGTTTGATGATCGAAGCAAGGATAAACGTCGGAGTTCTCAACACCACGTGGAGGCGGATTAGGATTCGGACGAACCAATTCGACTCTAGTCGTCGCCTCCGCAATACATCCCGCGCCGTTGTTGCTGCCTAGCACACCTTTCATGTTTTCCGAGGCGAAGATGCCCATGTAGTCATCGGCTGCAGTGGGAGCTGATGTGCCTCCGAAGATAAATTGATGCGCGGGAAAACTTGGGCCTTGATTGGTCTGGAACATATAGTTTGCCCATCCGTATTGGGTCGCAAGCGTCAGGTACGGGTCCAGGATCCCGCGCCTACCCCCATTACTATTCTGAACGAATCTGAATTGAGGCTGACCAGGACACGTTCCGGCGCAGGCGACGTCGCCTGCGCCGTCCATTCTGCATGCCCCTGATGGATCTGCGTCGCATTGGCTGTTAAAAGCTCCGTGTGAGTGCCTCAGATCGTAGGTGTTTCCCAAGGCAACTGGCAGCGGTTGCGTCACACCCGTCGTCGAGTGCTTGTCTAGCCAGTTGCTGGTTTGAATGTTGTATTGGGTTGCATTTGGGGTCGTGCTGCACGCTTCGCTTGTACCAAAGGGAGGACGGCACAGACCTTGGAAAAGATTGTCCGGTGTCCGGTTCTCTTGGACGATCACGATGACATGCTTGAAATTCGATATTTGCGCGTGAGCAAGCAGCGCCCCAAAGAAAAGCAGCAACGAACTTCGAAAGGCGACTTTCATCCTGTCTCGCGTCGGCGGTTTGCTAGTGACTTAATCATTGTACCCTCGTGTACTTTTTAACTGGGTAAAGTTTAGTTTTCGGAACTCAAAAAGACCTTGAGCTATGTTTGAGCCCCGGAGCGAACATGCGCATTAGTGACGCGCATCGCGACGGGAAGCGTTTCGTTCTGTGGCCGCACGAGAAGCTGACCGCGTTTTTGGCACTGGAAGCGGACAGTTGAGCGGTTCAGTGCCTCTTCTTTTTTGTAAGAGTGAACGGAACAGTTTTTTCGGCGGCCTTATAAATGCCCTTGATAGTGGACTGAGGATCGCCAAACGGATCCATCTCTAACAAAACCTCTTTTTTTGCGTCTTTCGCAGGAGCAAATCGTATCTTGCCTGTTCCTATCTGTTCCTCTCTACCCGTCAGATAAAACTTCGTCGTTTTACCACTCACAGATTCGATGATCTTGACATTGCTGGCCTCCACATGGCCGTGGTCGAACTCCAAGATGATTCTCAGGCCAGCCGCCTTCCCCTTGTAGAAGAGGGTATCGTTGGCTTTTGGCCCAGCGGATGCGAAGGGAACGACCAGGCGAACAGCTATGAGCGCCATAGAGACAGACAACATTCTATAGTTCATAAAACGAGCCGCAAGCTCAGCCGCCCGACAAACGCAAGCAAGTTATCAATCTTTGAAATTCTCCTTGTGCTCGTGCGTCTCGATCACGTTGCGTGCTTCATCGTAAAGCCACAAGACGGCGAAAAGTGCTCGAAACGCGATGTAAAAACGAGATGGTCATTCGCGGTTCGTAGATTGGTTTGACAAGTTCGCGAGACTTTTCCGAAACATCCGTCCCGTGGCGGACGTGAAGCGAACAAGCCTGCGCCCCAAGTGGTTCTCAATAGCCAGTAACATGGGTAGCTATAACAAATCGGCTTGCAGCCTTCCGTCAGGCTCGCCTTCGCCGGTTATATCCCCGGGCAGCTTACAATTGTCGGAATCCTACTCGTTGCGAAATGTTCGATCATGATTGACATTCAAAGGAAGGGGTCCAGCAATGCCCATTAGAAGATTGTTATTTGCATTCATTAGTCTGGCGATCGTTTTCCTCCACACGTCGTACGGCGCTGAGGCGGCAAAGCAAACGAGGAAGAATTCTGCAAACGCGAATCGTCCGGACCAAAAGCCTGTTCATCTTGTCGTTAGGTCTGCGGCAGAAATAAAACAGACGTTTAGTTATTCTCCGTTTCCTGCTATTCCCAGTGAACTTGAGGGCTACGGCGGCTCTCAAGTAGGCGGGACAGGCACTTACCGCTTGACTGTTGATACCCAGGGCGTCGTCACTCAGGTCACGATCTTAAAAGGATTTACAGTGGCCGCAGTCTACGACGAGCGATTTTCTAATGCGAAAGGCAATGCCGTTCCTGCTTTGGACAAAGTAATGGTGCAGGCATTGATGCGCTGGCGGGCGAAAGCGGGACCGACGCGCGTCGTAGATATTTATTGGAGCTTTGGAACGCGTCCGTGGGTGAACTACGGGAAATCGAATGGATCACAGTAATCAGTCGACCGGCCTCGCTTCGCCAATCTGTGAAATAGGGGCGTTAGTTCCATCGAAACTACGCCGAGCTAAACTAAGGCGTTGGCGCTGCTAAGCTTTCTTCTTGGGCAATTCGCGGCGGGGCTGTCCGACAAAGATTTGGCGCGGGCGAGTGATCTTTTGCTCCGGGTCGGTGATCATCTCCTGCCATTGCGCCAGCCACCCCACTGTGCGCGGAATGGCGAACATCACCGGAAACATTGTCACCGGTAAACCCATGGCCTGATAGATGATGCCAGAATAAAAATCGACGTTCGGGTAAAGTTTGCGCGAGATGAAATATTCGTCCTCCAGTGCGATGCGTTCGAGCTCGAGCGCGATGTCGAGCAAACGATTGCGCCCGGTCATCTCGAATACTTCGTCCGCGACGCGTTTGATGATGCGCGCGCGCGGATCATAATTTTTATAAACGCGATGCCCGAAACCCATCAGCTTGCCTTCGCCGTTTTTAACGCGTTGGATGAACTCGGGTATGTTCCGCGTGTCGTCGATACGCGAGAGCATCTTGAGCACTTCTTCATTCGCGCCGCCGTGGAGGGGGCCGTAAAGCGCGGCTGCCGCGCCAGCCATCGCACTGTAGGGATCCGCGCAGCTTGAACCAATCGCGCGCATCGCATTGGTGCTGCAATTCTGTTCGTGGTCCGCGTGCAGAATAAAAAGGACGTCGAGCGCGTGTTCGAGCGCCGGGTTCGGCTTGTATTTGGTTTCTGTCATTTTGAACATCATGTTCAAAAAATTCCCGGTATAGCTGAGGTCATTGTCAGGATAGACGTAACGCAAGCCACGATTGTGCCGAAAAGTGTATGCGGCGATCGTCGGCACTTTGGCAATAAGGCGTTTGATCTGCGCCAGACGATTGTCGGCGTCACTAACCTGTTTCGCTTCGGGGTAAAATGTTGAAAGCGCAGCGACAGTGCTGATGAACATTCCCATGGGATGAGCGTCGTAGCGGAACGCCTGCATCAACGTCTTGATATTTTCGTGGACGAAGGTGTGGTGCGTGATGTCGTGGGTCCATGCCGCCAACTGTTCCTCATTAGGCAGCTCGCCAAAAAGAATCAGGTACGCGACTTCCAGGAAGTTGGATCTCTCCGCGAGTTGTTCGACCGGGTAGCCGCGGTATTCGAGGATTCCCTTATCACCGTCAATGAACGTGATCGCGCTTCTGGTGGACGCGGTGTTCATCAACGCAGGATCGTAGGTCATCAGCCCGAAGTCCTCTTCGTCCGTTTTCATCTGGCGCAAATCCATCGCGCGCACAGTCCCATTCTCGATAGGCAACTCGTACGATTTGCCCGTGCGATCGTCCGTAATCGTTAAGCGTTGTTCAGACATTTCATTTTCCTCTCAATGAATTAATACCAACCGCTATCACAATTTCAATTACGTCGCCTGTTGCTTGAGGTCACTCGCTTTGATAAAGCTGATGTCTCCGCTGCGTTCGAGGCGCGCGATTTTTATTTGTGATAGCTCCTCAGTGTTCGCATCAAGGCGCATATCTTCTTCCAGATCATGTCTGGAAATGTGCTCCCAGAGCATGTTTCTCCGCTGCAATCTGCCATCCTGCACGAGCACCACTGGTTTACCCTTAACCAGGATCCCAAAAACATGTGAATAGAACGCGGCCATACCGAAAAGGCGATGCAAGAACACCAGAACGAATCCAGTGCCCAGGGTTGGGAAAAAAGCTTCTGATCCGTTAATGGCGCGTGCCAGCATCGAACCGATAATAACAACGAAAACAGCATCGAACGCGGTTTTCTCGGCAAGCGAACGTTTACTCCCGAGTCTCATCATTATCAGAGTCGCGATAAAAACAATAACCCCGCGGATGGAAACTTGCAGGAATGTTAAGTCTCTGGGTTGAGTGCCGATTCCAAGCAACGTGTGAAGCAATTGTGAGAACGTATTCATGGCTGAAGATTCACATTGCCGGGCAAGACTTCCAACCGCGCATCTTAATCTTGCGAAGTAATCAAATCCGGCCGCTCGGTGAAATACGTTTCGCTTTATCGAACAGTTCACAGGGAGGATCTATGGCACAAGGAAGCAAAAAGAAGTACACGTCCAAGCAAAAGCGGAAAGCCCATGACATCGAGAAGGGTTATGAAAAGCGCGGCGTAAGCACCAAAGAAGCGGAACGCCGCGCGTGGGCGACAGTAAATAAATCAGACAAGGGCGGCCGGAAAAAAGGCGGCGGGGGTCGCGGCAAAAAGCGAAGCACATCAAGTTCCCGCAAGGGCGGAAGAAAAGGCGGCCGGAAGTAAGTCGCTGATAATCGCAAAGACATTGCATCAGCAGCGACGAACGCCTGACCCGACGTTATCTTCAACGATTTCGTTTCTTTCGCGCAGCCTTGGCTCCTTCTTTGCCGAGAGCGGTACGCGTTCTTTTCGACAAATGCGCGATCGTTCTCTTCCGTCGCGAAATTTTGGCCGCTTTCCGAATGTTCCGCTTCGCAGCGGCTCGTTCTTTTCGAGTTGTCACAACCTCCCCGAGGTAGATCTGCTCAACAGGATTTGTGCCCGCGAGTGACCTATATCTCAGCGCCGGCGCTTCCTCGCGCTTGCTGCTTTCTTCGCGGCGGCCGAACGAAGCCGTGACGAGCGTTGCCCCGCCACCCGCTTCGCGTGTTTGGACAAGGCCCGCTTTGAGACCGAGCTGCGGCTCTCCCGCTTGAGCGCTCGTTTCGTCGCGCGCGAGCGTTTTAGGGAAGGCTTTTTGCGACGCCCGGAACGGCCCTTTGCGAGATCGCGCTTTGCCTGGGTTTTTGTTCGTTGCGAGCCGCGTTTTGGAGGCGGCAATTTTACTCCGGCTCGCCGCGCCTTGGACAGACAATGGCAATTGCTTGCTCTGGCGATCGGGCGCCATGTTCGCCTTTGCGGACGTGTTCCGTTTCTTCGCGCACAAACTCGCCCGCCTGAGTGGACGGCGACTTGCCTTCGCGCTCGTCCTCACGCGCTCGTTCTATTGTTTCTTCGTCTGGCATAACAAAAGGATTACGCCTTTAGAACGACGTCTGGCCGTAAATAACAAAACAGCGGGAGTTATTCCCGACGCGTTGTTGTTTCAAAAGAACCGGTCCGCCGCTTTTGAAAAGCGATTAAGACTGAAATACACAATCGGGCTCATGGATGGTCGCCTTATCGGGCGAAATCCTATCGGGCATGCGACCACGGGTAGGTGATATCCGCTATCGTTTGCCGTTAGCCTTTGGCAGCGTCGCGAAGGCCTTTAATCCGATCATGGGCCGCTTTAATCTCTGTAAATTGACGGGAAACAAGCTCCTGAGCTGCTGGAGTTAAACCATCGTCCAAGGCCTTTTTGTATGCGTCTACTGCTGAATCTTCACCTCGTTCGCATTCAGCAAGGATTGCATGTTCGTCGCCACCTGTGATCGCCGATTTCAAGTTGATCCAGCCGCGATGCAATGCGCCGGTCGCGCTGCTGCTGGTTTCCGGTTTCGTTTCTCCATGGCGGCGAGCCTCGCTCTGCAGCGCGGTAGCGAAGCGCGAACGCTGCTGCGAGTAATCGCTAAAGAGCGTCTTTAATGCCTGATTACGAACGCTCTCAGCTGCCTGCTTAAAACCTTCCTGACCATCTTTGAGTGTTTCGATTAAATTATCGATTACTTCATTTTCCTTTTTCATAAAAGAATAGTCGCATTTCACGCCGCGTCCGCGTGTCTCTTGCTGGCTGTTCAGCCGCGGATGGAAATGAATCTGACGACTGCGCCTACTGAAACAGCGCGCGCACGGCTAAAACATGCACGCGTAGCGATCAATGAAAGATGAGGAATGTTCCTGTTTGGATCGACGATACCCCCATTCCAAAATTCCCGAAGTTACAAAGGAGCATAAGTGTCGATGTTCTTGTTGTCGGAGCCGGCGTCACTGGTATCACAGTTGCCTACCTCCTGAAAAAGGCCGGCTCAACAGTCGCATTAATTGAGCGCGAACAAGTGGCCTCGATCGACACTGGCCATACAACCGCGCATCTCACCTATGTCACCGACGTTCAGCTCCAACAGCTTGTACGCAATTTCGGCAAGGATCATGCACAAGCGGCTTGGGATGCGGGCGCAGCCGCGATCGATGAAATTGAGAGGATCGTCGAAGAAGAACGGATCGAGTGCGAGTTCGCGCGGGTGCCGGCGTATCTGCACGCACCCGTGGGCGGGTCTTCGAAAAAGGAGGCTTCATCACTCAAGGAAGAGGCTGATCGAGCCGCGAAGCTTGGATTTGACGCGACTTACTTAGACTCAGTCCCGTACTTTAATTTGCCGGCGGTGCGCTTTGCCAATCAGGCCAAGTTTCACCCTAGAAAATACCTTCGAGCTTTGGTTGCGAAAATTCCTGGCAGCGGTTCGGATGTTTTCGAAAAAAGCGCAGCCAGTGAATTCGATTCGAAGAAGCGCAGGGTGAAAGTCAACCGCAACTGGATCAGTTTCGATCGCGTGGTGATGGCAACGAATAATCCTCTTGTCGGACTTGCGAGTATGACGGCCGCAACGCTTTTGCAGACAAAACTCTCTCTCTATACGAGCTATGTGTTCGGCGCCCAAGTCCCAACCGGGACAATTCCGGAAGGCGTCTTTTGGGATACGCGCGATCCTTACGATTATCTGAGGATAGATAAACGCAGCGGCTTCGATTACGTCGTGTTCGGCGGGGAGGATCACAAAACAGGCCAGAAGAGCAACACGAAGAGAGCTTATGCGCGGTTGCTCGCTCGGTTAAAAAAAATAATTCCACAGGCGCGCGTGGATCATCGTTGGTCCGGACAGATCATCTCCACGTCCGACGGCTTGCCTTACATCGGCGAGAACGCCGAGCGGCAATTCATTGCCACCGGCTATTGCGGCAACGGCATTACATTCGGGACCACAGCGGCAATGATGGCGCGCGACTGGACTGCGGGAACAAAAAATCCGTGGACAGAATTATTTGCGGTTGACCGAAAAAAAATCAAAGGCGCCGCGTGGAATTACCTGCGAGAAAACAAGGATTATCCGTACTACATGATCAAAGACCGGCTCGCTCGGCCCGAAGCTGCTTCCGTCCGCGAGCTGAGGCCGGGCGACGGAATGATTATCGGTCGGCGTGGGAAGAAAGTTGCCGCCTTCCGCGATGCTAAGGGGAAAATCCATCGGCTCTCACCTGTTTGTACCCACATGGGGTGTTTGGTCAGATGGAACCCCTCTGAATCAACGTGGGATTGCCCTTGCCACGGCTCACGTTTCAAACCCACCGGTGAAGTGATCGCCGGGCCGGCAGAAGAACCGCTGCCTCCTATTTGAATCGCGCGCTTGGCATTCGCTCAATGAAAGACCTCGACTCATATCTAAATGATCATCTCGCCGGTTCTGTCAGTGCGTTGGAAGTCATTGACCACTGGGCGGAGGCGCACAAAGGCAAACCACTCGGCAGTTTTTTCGCACAAACCGAAACGGAGATCAAAGCAGATCAAGAGACGTTGCGCGGCATCATGCGTACGCTCGGAGTCGAAGAAAGCAAAGTCCGAAAAGCCGGTGCATGGGCAGCCGAAAAGCTTGGCCGCGCACGATTGATAGTTGCCGGCAACGAGCCGGGGAGCTTGGGATTGGTGTTAACGTTGGAAGGATTGATTATGGGAATCACTGGAAAGAAACTAATGTGGGCTGCGTTGGCAGCGGCGAAATTGCCACCGTTAAACACCTGTAACTTCGAGCAGCTACAGCGTCGCGCGGAACAACAGGTTGAGCGGATTGAAGCCGAACGCATATCGGCGGTCCGCCAGGCATTCGCAGGAGCGCGTCGCGCGAATTGATTGTTTTCAATGGGGACGCGAGGGACAAACAGTCGGAACGAGAAAGCGATCGAATCCGCCGTCGCTGCTGATTCAGCGGAGGCTGCGGAGGAAGCTGGTCTGCAATACGTCAATGACGACCGACCTGGATACACTCGCAGAGCAAAAGGCAAAAACTTTGAGTATTTGGACACGGACGGAAAAACAATCCGTGACGAGCAGCGGCTGCTGCGGATAAAACGTTTAGCCATTCCGCCTGCCTGGACTGAGGTGTGGATTTGTCCGTCATCGAATGGTCACATTCAGGCAACGGGTCGCGACGCGCGCCGCCGCAAGCAGTACCGCTATCACGAGCGCTGGCGCGAAGTGCGCGACGAAAACAAGTTCGACCGGCTGGCACAATTCGCCAAAGGCCTTCCGAATATTCGCCGGCGAGTTACTCAGGACCTGAAGTTGCCGGGTCTGCCGCGGCAAAAAGTGCTCGCCACACTCGTGCGGCTTCTGGAACGATCTTTCATACGCATCGGAAACGAAGAGTACGCACGCGAGAATAAGTCATTCGGTTTGACGACCCTTAAAAATCGTCATGTGAAGGTCAAAGGCGCGCAGGTGGTGTTTCGCTTCCGCGGCAAGAGTGGGCGCCAACACGAAGTGGACGTCACGGATCGCGGGGTTGCGAAAGTCATTGCGAAATGCCAGGACTTACCTGGCCAGGATTTATTCCAGTACGAGGAGAATGGCGAGGCACGAGACGTTACCTCGCAAGACGTGAACGAGTATCTCCGCCAAATCGCAGGGGAAGAGTTTACCGCAAAAGATTTTCGGACCTGGGGTGGCACGGTATTGGCCGCAATTGCGCTCAGCAAACAGGAAGAGTTCGAAACAAAGAAACAGGCAAAGTCGAACATCAAAACGGCCATTTGCGCGGTCGCGGAACTTCTTGGCAACACGCCGGCGGTTTGCCGCAAGTGCTACGTTCATCCGGTGATCGTGGAAGCTTATCTGAAGCGGACGCCTATTGCTGGTCTCAACGGCAACACCAAATCATTGACGCCTCCCAATCTCCGCGGGGCTGAACGAGCAGTTCTAAAGTTCCTCCACGCTCGCTAACATAGGAGCTTATAACAGAGCCATCGCTTTTCCTTCGCGATGCTCCACCTGGTCCATAGTGCATTGACGAGGATCTTTGTCTGGTCGCCAACGAAGAAATCTTGTGCCGTGCCGAAAGCGGCCCCCGGTAAAATGATCGTAGCCGACTTCCACGACAATTTTTGGCGCAACCGGTTCCCATTCTCCCGTGCGCTCCGTACTCCAACGGCTCGGTCCTCCTGGCGCCTTGCCTGTGAAACCGGGTGGTTTTTTCAGTCGCTCAAATTTTTCTGTTAACGCGCGTCGTTCTGATGCTTTGAACCCGGAGATAAATCCGACGTGATGCAGCAATCCGTCGTCTCCGTAAAGTCCGAGCAAAAGAGAACCGATCACGCGTGCGCCAGTCGCGTACCGGAAACCGCCTACCACGCAATCAACTGTTCGAATTTGTTTTACCTTAACCGCCGCGGTGCGTTCGCCCGAGGCGTACGGAGTGTCCAGGCGTTTCGCGATGATGCCGTCAAGATCGCGACCCGTTTTTTGAAACCAACTGCTCGCAACGCGATAATCACTCGTAGCAGGGGAGAGTCGTACGTTCTTTGCTGATCGTAGATTCGCGCGCGCGAATTTTTCCAGAAGTCGCCTCCGATCGCGCAGATTCAACTTCAAATATGATTCGCTGCCCTCGGCCAGTAGATCGAACGCGATATAAACCGCTGGATGAGCTGCGGCCAGTTTCTGAACGCGACTCGCGGCAGGGTGCAGACGCAATTGCAATTCATCGAACGAAAGTGCGCCGCCGATCGGAATCACCAGTTCGCCGTCGAGAACGAACTGTTTGTGCGGCAACTTCGCCACATTGGCAGCGACATCTGGAAAATAACGCGCCAGCGGTTGGCCATTCTTTGATTGCAAAAAAATCTCGTCGCCATCGCGAAACGCAAGACACCGAAAGCCATCCCATTTCGGTTCATATTGCCACTCGTCGCCGGTCGGAATTTTTTCGACCGAGCGTGCTTCCATCGGTGGTATGGACGGTTTCAATAGCATGTTAGACTAAGTTTCGCTCCCCAGACATTCTTGGATGCACTGTAGCTACGCGGCCGTCAGGCCTGCCAACAGCAAAGGTTTAACAAAACGTCTACGCAACGGCCAAATGCCGGCCTGTCAGCGATCTGTTTTGGGCGTGTCGTCATGGAACAATCAAAATCATCTGGATCCAACTCATCGTTCTTTCGAAATGCTTTTGGTCTGGTCAAGCAAACGGGACAGGAATTTCTAGAGGACAAGGGGCCGCAGTTAGGAGCGGCGCTCGCGTACTACACAGTTTTTTCACTTGCGCCCTTGATTCTCGTTATCCTCGCGGTCGTCGGGATAATCTTCCGGAATGATCCAGCGGGAGCGTGGGAGAAGATCACGCAGCAGATGAGTTATTTTCTAGATTCGAGCGCTGTGCAGGTGGTGCAAAACATCGCGCAACAAGCATCGCAGCCGGGTAAAAGTACGATAGCTACGATCATGGGTGTTGCGCTCGCGCTTTTCGGCGCAAGCGGCGTGTTCGGTCAATTGCAAGACGCTTTGAACACAATTTGGGATGTGAAAGCAAAACCCTCTCGCGGTATTTGGGGATTTCTGCGGAACCGATTCCTTTCGTTTGCAATGGTGGGGGGCATCTGCTTTCTGTTACTCGTCTCACTGACGCTGGAAAGCCTGCTCAAAGCCTTCAGCCACTACGTGCAATCTGTGTTACCGGGCGGTCTTGTAGTCGCGATGAGCGTTTATCTCGTATTCGACTTTGCGGTCATTGTTCTGCTCTTTGCGATGATATTTAAGTTTCTGCCTGACGCTAAGATTCAGTGGCGAGACGTTTGGGTTGGCGCAGTCATAACCGCGCTTCTTTTCGGAATCGGCAAATGGCTGCTCGGTTTGTATTTGGGTAGCGGCGCCGCCGGGTCAGCTTATGGGCCGGCCAGTTCTCTAATCACACTGTTACTCTGGATCTATTACTCGTCACAGATTCTGTTATTCGGCGCTGAGTTCACTCAGGTCTATGCCGCCCGAGCGGGGCGCGAAGTGAAACCGGATGAATACGCGGTGCGCATTGAAACAAAAGAAGTGGAAAAACATTAAGCACGGTCGCTTGTGTCAAATCGGGGACGGAGTGTGGCGTTGTTGCATCCGAACCGAGCGCGGCGCCCGATTACAGCAGCAACAACGGCGGGACGCGCTTCGGTTACCGAGAAAAGCTCGTTCCCGGAAGTATTTACCCGCCGCGTAATAGAAAGAGAAAAATAAATGAAAAGAACATTAATTAGTATGGCCCTCGCGATTGCAGCTCCGTTTGCTTGGGCGCAGGTCTCAGAGACAACGACTACAACGACCACCACCGAAGGCAGCGGGACGATCACTGAGTACACGCCAGGCAGCGCAATTGTGCTCAAGGAAACCAGCGGACCGCGCACATACCATTTTGGTAAGTCAGTCACTTACGTGACGCGAAGCGGTAAGGTGCTCGATGAAGATGTTGTAAAGACGAGAGTGAAAGTCGGCGCTCCGGTCCGTGTTCACTACGTTGGCACAGGCGACAACGTGATGGTTGATCGAGTCATTGTCGACGAGGATTAAGAAGTAAAGCAGATCTACCAACCCGCCTTTCCTGTTCGCCCATGGCGAATAGGAAGGCGCGTTGTGCGTACGCGTCTGACGGTTAACCAATTTGTAGGATACGTCAGGCGTAGCCTCGCCATCTTTGCCGTCCACGCTGACTTTAGCTTCAGCCGTGGGAGATATTACAACATCCAAAGTGCCTCGCTGCAGCGAACATACTTCCGAAAGGAATAGCCATGGGAACAATTCTATTAATCATACTAATTTTATTGCTGATCGGCGCTTTGCCGGCCTGGCCCTATAGCTCGGGCTGGGGCTACTATCCGAGCGGAGGGCTCGGATTGATTGTTTTGATCTTAATAATTCTCGCCTTAACGGGACACCTGTGAACGGCGTCGCGTTTAGCTGACCGCCTCTGCAGCAATTCGCCAGGGCGTTGCTTTAGAGACCTCGTCTGCCTCTGAGCAGGTTAATGATGAGGACAACAACGGCAATCACGAGCAAGAGATGAATTAGACTGCCGCCGACGTGGCCGATAAAGCCAAGAAGCCAAAGAACGATGAGGATAACTATTATGGTCCAGAGCATGGATTTGTCTTTCCGTTAAGTTTGTTTAAGCGCCGTATTCCGGCAGACTCGCGTGAAATAATCAAGCAAAAACTTGAACATCAAGGCGCCGACGCGCCGTGATTGGGCTAGCCAGGTGAAAAATCTGAGCGTCCGATGGAGCAAATCGAAACGGTCAACTTTTTTCGGACGAAACGACTTCTCTGACGTTTTCAACCTTCTCTTTGATTTCGCTTACCTGCGGATGCACGTCCCTACTCAAATCGTGCTCGGCCCGAGAAAGTTTTTCAATGCGGGCTGTCATTTCATGAAGCTCTTCCAACGTCGCATCCTGACGAGATGAGATGCGATGCATCCACCAAAAGCATACGATCCAGCACAGCATTCCGATGCAGCCGAGTACCAACCCCATTGTCTCTAAGTTCTGCATATAAATTTCGTAGGTAAGTTGTACGCCTGTTTTGAGGTTCACGAATGGGGAACACCAACGCCGTCCTTAGCCATCTCTCCAAATATTACGAGCACGCAATGTCCTGGTTCCTGGTTTTCGCCGCGCGTGCTAAAGTGGTTCGGGGACGCTGTGAGGAACGGATGTAAGATTGTTCGCTGCGTTCATTTCGTACCGAACGCGATAAAACCAAAGCTGGCGTCCGGTTCGAATATCCAGCGATAGATTTCAATTATGCGAACCAACACTCCAGGGAAAAGAGGGAAGAATGCGAATTGCTCAGGTTGCGCCATTAATTGAAAGTGTACCTCCGAAACATTACGGAGGAACGGAGCGGATCGTCTCTTACCTTACTGAGGAATTGGTTCGCGCCGGGCACGATGTGACTCTCTTTGCGAGTGGTGACTCGGTTACAAGCGCCGAACTGGTTCCGGTATGCCGGCGTTCATTCAGGCAAAACAAGCGCGCTAAGGATTATTTGTCGCGCGAAGTCCTGCTCATGGACCATGTAATGCAGCGTGCCGGTGAATTCGATGTGGTTCATTTCCATACGGGTTGTTTGCATTATCTCATCTCGCGTCACCTGGCGGTTCCTCACGTGACGACGTTGCATGGCCGCCTGGATACTACCGAGTTGCTTCGCCTATATGAGCGGTTTCGAGACATGCCAATGATCTCGATCTCAAATTCTCAGCGCACGCCCTGGCCTTGCGCAAATTGGCAGGCGACGATCTATCATGGATTACCGAAGGATTTATTTCGGTTTTACCCCGAGCCCGGTAACTATCTGGCATTTCTGGGACGCGTCTCGCCGGAAAAACGGGTTGATCGCGCAATCGAGATTGCCAAGCGAGTGGGAATGCCGCTCAAGATCGCGGCGAAAGTCGATCCCGCAGACAGACGCTATTTCAAGCGCGAGATCGAACCGCTGCTGAATGATCCTCATATAGAGTGGGTCGGAGAAATCAGCGATAAGGACAAGGACGGATTTCTGGGGAACGCCTACGCATTGCTCTTTCCCATTGATTGGCCGGAGCCATTCGGACTGGTGATGATTGAATCGATGGCGTGCGGTACACCCATCATTGCTTATGAGTGCGGATCGGTCCCTGAGGTGATGGAAGACGGAGTGACAGGTTTCGTCGTACGAGATCTGGATGATGCAGTAAAAGGGGTTAACCGGATTCGCGAGCTTAGTCGATCGCGTTGCAGGGAAGTGTTTGAGAGACGTTTCGCGGCGGACCGAATGGCAAGCGACTACATCGACGTTTACAAGCGGCTGGTTGGTAACGATCTGGATAGAACTCCTCCTGACATGTCAACACCGCAGCCGGCGCTCGTAACCGCATAATCGACCCTCACCGATGATTTAATCAAATATGTGGGGCCAATGGCGAGAAACCTCCTCCGCATGAAACCGGCGCGCTCAGAAATGAGCGTCTCCGTTCCAGAGAGAAACGTCGATCTCCACGGCAGCGCGCCAGACAAGCACGAGATCGCGCTTCTTTTGATCGACGTGATCAACGACTTTGATTTTCCAGGCGCTGATCAACTTCTGAGGTACGCGCGGCCAATGGCCAGAAATCTTCTACGCTTGAAACGACGCGCTTACAAAGCGGGTGTCCCGGTAATTTATGTAAATGATAATTTTGGCCGATGGAAATCTGACTTTCAACGAACCCTTGACCATTGTGAGCGATATGGCCGCGGGCCGGATGTGGTCAAGCTACTCCGACCGGAGGAGAACGATTACTTTGTGCTTAAACCCAAGCATTCCGGCTTCTTTTCCAGCGCCCTCGACACTCTGCTCCGCTACCTGCGGACTCAAACTTTGATTCTCACTGGCATTGCCGGAAACTTTTGCGTTCTTTTCACCGCAAACGACGCCTACATGCGCGACTTTAATTTGTTTGTACCCTCGGATTGTACGGTTTCCAATACCAAGAGGGAGAATGACTCGGCACTTCGCCTAATGAAAAAATTCTTAAAGGCTGATACGCGCCGGGCTTCTCGCATAATGTTACGTCGTCCGGCGCGCCGCGATCCGGGGCATCGCTAAGAAACGCAAGGGGCAAATCTTAACCGCCAGCTAATTGAACAGTACTGGTGACAATGTCACCGGCGGCTTTAGGTGCAGCCACGCAATAGAAAGATAAGCAGCAAAATTGGAATTGGAATGCCGAGGAGCCACAACAAAATGTAACCGGCCGCACCTGCTTGCTGAATTGTTCTATTAAGCTTCATAATTTATCCTTTTCAGTAAATCGGATTGGCAGACCTTTTGCGTGTTCCCCTTGTAAGTAAAACCTTAACCGGGGTTCCCATCTTCGCAGGCCAACGTGTTACCGCCATCTAACAAAAGGCGATGGATGCCATCATTAGCTATGTTGCCAGAGCAGACCCGACATCGGATGGACAGACGCTTCCTTAAGACAAACGGTGGTTAATTCGTAAGTATTAATCCGAGGATCAAACACGAATTTGTATCGGCGTTCTCCGGAGTGCTTTCTTTCCAAAAATTCCAAAGCAAAGACGCGCACTCCGGTGTCTTGCCACGTTTCTTTTCTGTACCCGGTGCAAGCGTACCGCGCGTATAACAAACCTGTAACGAAACCAAAACTGAAAGGAAAAAAGGGAATATGAATTTGGAGACATTAAAAGAACTTTACGTGCAAGAACTCCGCGATCTGTACAATGCTGAGAACCAACTAATCAAGGCATTACCGAAGATGGCAAAAGGGGCTTCATCAGACGAATTAAAGGAGGCTTTCGAAAAGCATCTCGAACAAACGAAGGGTCACGTGCAGAGGCTCGAGCAAGTCTTTCAAGAACTGGGCGAGAAGACAAAGGGCAAAACGTGCCGCGCCATGAAAGGCTTGATCGAAGAGGGCTCAGAGGTCCTGGAGGCAGATGGCGAGGATTCGGTGCTCGACGCCGCGATTATTGTAGCTGCGCAGAAAGTCGAACACTACGAGATCGCCAGCTACGGCAGTGTGCGCACCTTTGCGCAACTGCTTGGACAGGACAAATCCGCAGAGCTTCTCCAAGAAACTTTGGATGAGGAATCTGAGGCAAACGAACTGCTGAACAAGCTGGCCGAAGACATCGTGAACCCAGAGGCTCTGATGGAGCCAGAACTAACTTCGGCTTCTTCAAGCCGGTAGTCATTCACAAGTTTCGCGACCACTGACTGAGATGCATTGCTTGCCGCTCGCCGCTCGAGCGTCGTGCGCAAGCAATGCATCCGCAGTGTGCTGACGGTTGCCCGTCCAACGGCGTTTTTGCTTGTGATTGGGGCCTGTCCTGAGAGGCTACTTTCGCCTTCGTTTCTATCGTGACGGCTTATGCGCCATCTTTGACAAAGAGAGCTCGCTGGCGACGCGGCCCTGCCTAACGAGTAAATGTCTATTTGCAAACCTACCTGGCAGCCGCACGAGGCATTTCGGCGAAGGCACTACCACTGAAGAAATGAAAGAGCTGTGCCGGGCTCAAACGTTCTAGTGAGTGTACCGACTGGCTTCGTCACTCCACAGTCGAAGTACTGCGCGACAACAAAGAACCGCGTAACGCTGTTCGTGAAACAGCGGCGGGGTAAGCTACGCGCCTGATTGGTCGAGAATTTTTTGCAGCTCCTGGAAGTTAATGGGCTTGACCAGATGAAAATCGAATCCCGCTTCTTTGGAGCGTTGCACGTCTTGCTCAGTGCCAAACCCGGTGAGCGCGACTGTCTTGATGCCTCCGTTTGCCCGAGCTTGTGCGGCCACCTCGTAACCACTTCCATCGGGCAGGCCGATGTCACATAACACCGCGTCGATGTTATTCGAGGCCATCGTGGCCATCGCGCCTTCCACATTATCTGCAGTTACAACGTTGTGGCCAAAATGCGTAAGTAGACGCGACATTGTGCGCCGGGTGTCCTGGTGATCTTCTACCAGCAGTATGCGCAGCGGTTTCGATGTTTTGCCCCCGACGCCATGATTAAGGCCGACCGCTGCGACACCCTGTGGCAGAGCCTCCAGCATAACCTTGAACGTCGCGCCGCAACTTCGGCCACGGCTGTCCGCTTCAATTCTGCCGTGATGGAGGTCGATGAGACGTTTGGAAATCGCGAGTCCGAGACCAAGCCCGCCAAACTGCCGGCCCACGGAAGGATCAGCCTGCTCAAATGGCTGAAACAACGAAGCCAAACGCTGCGGCTCAATTCCAATCCCTGTGTCTTCAATTTCGAAATGAAAGCGTCCTTCTTTGTCGTTAAACGTGCGGATCGTGATCTGTCCGTTTTGCGAGGTGAATTTCACGGCGTTGTTGATCAAGTTCCAGAACACCTGCTGAAGCCGGATGCAATCAGCCAGGATGTGATACCGTTTCGCCTCAAGCCCGGTAGAGACGTTCAACTGCTTCGCCGCGATCGCCGACTTTGCCATCTCAAGCGCGTTTTCGATAATTTTGTGCGCGTCGCAGTTTTCCAGTTCGAGATGAAGCATGCCACGAGCAATCCGTGTGAGATCCAGCAGGTCGTCAATCAATCGGGCCTGCAGTTGCACGTTGCGCTTAATGATCTCGATATCCTGCGCGAACTCACGCGGAAATTTCTCCGCCTGATCTTGAAGGTATGTGGCTGCTGCCAAAGCAGGGGTCAGTGGCGTGCGCAGTTCATGGCTGAGCGCTGCCAGAAAATCGTCCTTCGCCTTGCTTGCCTTTTGCGCTGCAATCTTTTCCGCTTCGAACTCACGGCTGCGTACTTGGTCGGTAATGTCGCGTGTGACTTTGGAGAAACCGCGAATTTCGCCGGTTTCATCACGAAGGGCAGTAATGACAACCTCTGCTTCGAAAGTTGATCCGTCTTTTCGGACTCGCAGACCTTGATCACGAATGGATCCGCGACGGCTCGCCTCGCGCAGATTGCGTTGCGGTCTGCCTACGGCAACGTCGTCCGCTGTATAGAAGGAGGCGAAGTTTTTTCCGACGATTTCATCCGCAGAGTAGCCTTTGATCTTCTCCGCCCCCGTGTTCCATGTGATCACGTTACCAGTGGGATCCAACAGGTAAATGGCGTACTCCTCGACGCTATCCACCAGAATGTGGAATTGTTCGACAGTTTCGTGCAGTGCGGCGCTGCTGGGCAACTTTTTAGACATCGCTTGCGACGGCAATTCTCGAATTCGATTCGAATCATTCCTTTGATCTGGTTCCCTCCGCACAAAAATAATTTTGAAGAAGTAGCGCCCCTGCGCAACTGGCAGCTTGCAGTCACTCGACGTATTTGAACCCCAACCCTGTGGCCACGCCCCTGTGGGCCGTCTTAGGTAGGGCGCGTCACTCCGTGCGCGCCGTCTGTGCATGGCAAGCGGCGGGCAGAGGACTGCCCGCCCTACCAAGTCGGTTACGGGTTCGTGGCTGCTATAGGAGTCTTCCTCTTCCGCGTCTTCTACTTCCCTCCTTTCGAAGACGACTTAGATTTAGATGAAGAGCGTCGTTGACGGCGTTTGCCGGAGACCTTTGTGGCCGGGGTATCTGAAAGGGCCAAGGCGCGAGCAAGGTCTGCCTCATCTGTAAGATCGAGGCGTAACGGCGTAATCGATACCCAACCGTGCTCGACTGCCCAGCGATCTGTCCCTTCCGCGGCGCCTTCGAGCGGCGTGACTGTGAACCAAAAAATCGGCCGCCCGGCTGGGTCTTTGTCTGGAACAACTTTGCCGTCGTAATGCCGCACAGACTGTCGCGTCCAACGGATGCCCTTCGGCTTCTCTGGCAGATTTACGTTGACTAGCGAAAGCGTTTTGATCGGCAAAATTAACTCGAACACACGCACAACGTAAGGTTCGAGTGTGGCGAAATCCGGTTCACGACTGTCGCTCACATTTGTGCTGAACGCGATGCCGCGCGAACCGAGCAACGCTGCCTGCTTCGCCGCTGCGAGCGTGCCGGAATGCCAGCACGAGTTGCCCAGGTTTAACCCGAGATTGATTCCTGAAAGAACGACATCAACATGGCCCCAGCGATGCATGCCGAGGGCAACGCAATCGGCAGGCGTGCCGTTGACGCGATGCGCTTCGAAGCTGTCGAGGTGAACACGTTTAAGGCGCAGCGGACGGGATGCCGTGATCGCATGCCCCATGGAAGATTGCTCCACATCGGGGGCGACGATGCGCACGTCTCCGAATCGCTTTGCTGCTTTCGCCAGCGCCAGGATTCCCGGGCTGTAAACGCCATCATCGTTTGAGATTAGAATCCGCATCTTCACAAACAAAACGCGTATGCGAGTGGTTTTGGCCGATTAGGTGGTAAGAATGATTCAAGTAATGAGCAAATCATGCGAGTCCTGTTGATTCATAATCCCAAAGCGGGAGACCGTAAACACAGCAAGAAGCAATTGATGGCGAGTCTGGCCAGGTGCGGGCACCAGGCATTCTATCAATCCATAAAGGAGAGCGACTGGAGAAAGACGTTCAAAAAGCCAGTGGATCTCATAATTGCAGCCGGAGGGGATGGGACGGTGCACAAAACTGCGTGGCAAATCATGGACAGCGGGATTCCGTTTGCGATTTTGCCGCTAGGCACGGCGAACAATCTGGCCCGCAGCCTCGGTTTCACCGAATCTGTAAACGAAATTCTTCAATCGCTTCATTGCGGAAAAAGCCAGCCGTTCGACATCGGCGTGGCGCGCAATGGATCGCATAGAGATTACTTTTTGGAAGCCGCGGGCGGCGGGTTGTTTGCTGACTACTTTCCTGCTGCAAAGGCAAACGAAAAAAAGGATGCTTCGCCGGAGGCTGAACTGAATGCGCATCTATCGCTTCTGCGCCAATTGTCGCTAGATTATCCGGCGCGCCACTGGAGGATGAGCATCGATGGAAAGGATATTTCCGGTCGCTACATCCTGTGGGGAGCGATGAATATCCGCTCGGCCGGCCCGGCCCTACATCTCGCTCCAACAGCAAAAACGGACGATGGGCGGCTGGACTTTGTCGCGGTGCGCGAGCATGAGCGGAAGACTTTCTTCAAGCATGTTGATGCGCACCTGGCCGGACGAAAGCAGCGGGCCCCGCTAACGGCGCGCAAATTTCGCGAGCTCAGAATTACGTTGCCATCTGGTTCGATGCATCTTGATGGCGAACCGGGTCCGAGCAAGAAGGGGAATAATGAGAAGGCGCGCGGCAAAGTTGAAATCACGGTGAAACGGGCCGCGCTTCTGATTTGGCAACCTCAGCGACAACACAGTCGCGACGAGAAAAAATAAGGCCGTTGCGAAGAGTTCATCTTTTGGAAATAGTGCAGTCACGTACGCATTTCGCCCAAGCCTTTAGCTCATGGAGAGGCATGAAGTTGAGGATGCGGTCGGCCGGAATTTTTGCGCGGAGCGCGGCGACCAGCCCAAGATCAATAAACTCTAGCTGCCAGCCGTGATGAGCATCTGTGCCGAGCGAAATGCGCGTTCCGTGCTCGCGCGCGACTTTGAGTAACTCAACGTTCAAGTCTTGCCGATCCGGATAACAATCAGTTTCCAGCGCCTTATCGAGCCGGGCGGCTTCTGCGAACACGCGCGGCCAATCTGCTTTCAACCCGATCCGAAAGTTGTAAATACGACCTCGCGGGTGACCGAGGATGTGAACGTCTGGATTGCGCACGGCTGCGAGATAACGCTCGGTTTGATCTTCAGTAGTACGTAAAGCCGAATGAAACGAGCCGAGAACGAGATCCAAAGATCGCAGCGAGTCTGGCGACATATCGCCTTCGCCGCGCGGGTTCAGATTCATTTCGGTCGAGCGAAGGACAGTCACCTGCGGGGCCGATTTTGACAGAGCGGCGTTGATCTCTGCTATTTCCACGCCCTGACGTTTCAATTCACTCTCGTCGATTCCGCCGGCGATCTTCAATCCCTTGGAATGATCAGTAATGGCGATGTACTCATAGGAACGGTTCGCAGCGGCGTCCGCCATTTCCGCGACCGTGCCGGATCCGTCGCTCCACTGGGTGTGCATCTGCAAATCGCCGCGCAACTTGTTAGGCCAATCGGGTCGCGTCGCGAGGAGTTGTCGTGCCTCAGCGAGGGAGAGAAAATCCCGGCGAATTGCCGGTGCTGCTTTCGCCCGGTGCGGCTTCTCGATCCACTGCCGAATTTGTTTCTCGATAAACGGCCCGATGCTGCGCAGCTCGGTCAAAGACCGGTTCTGCGCGACAAGATCCGATACTTCCTCCGGCCACAGGAATGCGCTGCGCGCAGCTCGACGAAACGCTCGCACACGAATGCCTGTCTCGGTTTCCGCCTGCTGAGCAAGCAACTCCGCAATGTCAGTGTTCGACAGCACATTGTGGATTCGTTTCCGGATGGATATTCAGTGGTTTGGACGATGGGAAGTGCCTCAGCCAGTGCGACCTGTTTCTGCGCCTACTTCGAATCCATTGTTGATGGCCGAAACTACGGACGAACTTCGTAAACGACCCGAAATCCGAAAGGAATTGGAGCGGGCTAGGGGAGAAGCACGTCCCGAAAAGGTTGAAACTCACAGTCGCGACAAATTCTGGTTCGTCATATACGCAGTTGTTCTTATCGTCTGCGCGGTTGGTTACTTTCTAATCGGCGCGAAACTCATTCCCTTGTGGGATGGCGGAATTAACATTGCCCAACGAATTCTGAGGGGCCTAGCACTGATTACGGTGGTGCTGGCCGTTGCGCGGGCGATTTCCTTTTATGGAATTGGACGGATCGAAGACGTCTCCACCCGTTTCACTCTCCAGCGGGTCCAGCGGTTAGCCGTTGCGTTGGCCGTCGCCATTATTGTTGTCTCGATTATTTTTGTTAATTGGTACGCGGCGGTTGCTGCATTCGGCGTCGGTTCGATCATTATCGGGTTGGCTGTGCAAACGCCGATGAAAAGCTTCATCGCTTGGATTTACATTCTGGTGCGCCAGCCTTTTCGCGTGGGCGACCGCATCAAAATAGCAGATGCCACCGGCGACGTGATAGATGTCAGCTACCTCGACACCACCTTGTGGGAATTCGGCGGCCAATATCTTTCAACCGATCATCCCAGCGGCCGGCTGATCAAGTTTCCCAATGAAAAAGTGCTCAACGAACTCATTTATAATTATTCGTGGCCTCTGTTTCCGTACATCTGGAACGAGGTGAAATTTCAAATTGCTTACAATGCCGACCTCGAGTTCATCGCCAGCACGATGCAGAAAATCACCGAGGAAGAGCTGGGCAGAGATATGATGGAACGTGTGCAAACTTTTCGCGATTTGCTTGCCAGTACTCCAGTGGACGAGTTGGAAGTGCACGAACATCCGCGCGTAATTTTTCGCGTCGGCGAAAACACATGGCTGGAAGCGATCGTGCGTTATCTGGTAGCGCCACGCGAAGCGGGGCGCGTCAAAACTCGCTTGATCAAAAAGCTTCTCTCCGCACTTAACGCTGCTCCAGACAAAGTGATGTTTCCGGCGGGGGCGAATCGTTAGGCTGTTCCGGATGTCGGGCGTGACACGCGTGCAGACGCACGCGAGTCAATCTGCAGATACGAACTACTCTGGGAGGAGGTGAAGATATGTTAGGTTGGGCTGTAATGTTTCTAATCATCGCGCTTGTGGCAGCTGTCTTTGGTTTTGGCGGTATAGCTGCGGCATCAGCGGGCATCGCGAAACTTCTGTTCGTTATATTCCTTGTGCTATTCGTGATCTCTTTGATTTTCGGGTGGCGTGGAAGGCGCGTGCCGTGAGCTGCAATCAACTTTAGATCGTTGCGCACTCCCGTTCGCAAGGCGGCAGAGAGCAAAGTGCCAGGCGCAGGGAAGATTGGGTCGCTTGTGTGCTTTGCTCTCTGCTTTTTCTGCTGGGGAGCGCGGGCGCCTCGCCCGCATTTTTCGGCGCCCTCGCCCAAAGCAGGAAGGCATGTCCCGCGAGGCGCGTGACACAGCGGGCGAGGCGCCCGCGCTCCCCTGAAATCGTGTAGTCCGCTTCTTTCCGTCGGGAAAAGGATGAGGGTGAGGGGCCGTCTTTTTGCCTTAGCCAAGTCGCCATTCGATTGGTAATCTGATTTGAATGGATCGAGTCGTTGGAATCGAAACTGAGTACGGTTGTCTTCTCAGCGAAGACGAGCCGCACCTGAATTCCGAGCTCTGGCCGGC
The DNA here is from genome assembly GCA_036488345.1 of Candidatus Udaeobacter sp. Lineage (GTDB taxonomy): Bacteria > Verrucomicrobiota > Verrucomicrobiia > Chthoniobacterales > UBA10450 > Udaeobacter. The sequence continues at coordinate 1,027 of DASXHS010000009.1, read as the reverse complement.
GAAGGTCAAAAATTATCTGTTCCGCAAAGCCGAGGCCGGCACCATTGATCTTCATTATCGCGATTACGAGGAACCACCGGGCAATGGCGGCTTTCTCCTGAACGGCGGACGGCTCTATCTCGACATGGGGCACATCGAGTACGCGTCGCCGGAATGCTTGCATCTGCATGATCTTGTCACGTACGAGCTGGCTGGGGACGACCTGCTACAATCAGCACTCATTGCTCTCGGCGCGGAAGACCGCGTCTCGTTCATCAAAAACAATGTGGATCACCACACCGGGGCGACATTCGGCTGTCACGAGAATTATTTGATGCGACGCGAGGCGCAGTTCACGCCGCCGATTCTCGGAACGCTGCTGACATTTTTAGCGACGCGCCAGATTTTTACCGGCGCGGGGCGAGTAGGGCAGTCGAATCCACTGGCATTCGATTTTGAGCCGCCGCAACCCGAGGGCCAGGTCAATTTCCAATTGAGCCAACGCGCCGATCACATCGTCAATGACATTTATCAATGGGTGCAATTCAATCGCGCCATCATCAATGCGCGCGACGAGCCGCTGGCCGATTACCGAAAATATCGGCGACTGCATTTGCTCATTGGCGACTCGAACATGAGTCCGTATGCCAACGCACTAAAGATCGGGACGACCGCGTGCGTGTTGTCGTTGCTGGAGGAAGGCCGTTTGCCGAGAAACCTTGTTTTGGCTGATGCGGTGCAAAGCACGCGCGACATCTCTCGCGATACCAGCGAGCAATGGATCGTCCGGCTCGAGAACGGCAAAACCGCCAGTGCGGTCGATGTGCAGTGGGAATTTCATCACCTGGCGCAAAAACATTTCCAGCATAGCAGCGCCGAAACCAACTGGCTATTGGAAAACTGGGCGTTCGTGCTGGAAGCCATCGCGCACAACCGGCATGCGTTGATCGGTGGCGTTGACTGGATCACTAAGAAATGGCTACTGGAAACATTCGTCGAATCGGAAGGACTAACCTGGGACGATCCGTGGCTACAGAGCATCGACCTG